>CAZSKV010000562.1:0-3791 GCA_964607495.1 uncultured candidatus Brocadiaceae bacterium | reverse complement strand
GCAGGAAGCAGGCGGCGCAGAGCGCGACGAAAAGCGTCCGGGTGCGGGTGGACATGGAGTCGGGGCGGTCTAGTGTGCGGGGGAGGCGTGCTTTTAGCAGGCGCCACTCCGATTACGCAGCGCTCGCTGCGCGGCCGCGGTCCTCGCGACCCTCACCTGCTGGCTGGGATCAGCGATTCCTCACGCGCGGGACCTCGACCGGCTCGGCCACACCAGGCTGCACTTCGGTCGGAGACAGGCTCTGGTTGGCGTTCCGGTCGGCGTCCGCGAGGATCTTCGCCGCCCAGCGGGCGAGACCGGAATCGAGCCGGCGCAGGGCGCGCACGAGCTCGTCGCGGTCGAGGGTCCCGTCGAGGTTGCGGTCGCAGGCGCGGAAGCGCTCCGGCAACGCGACGTGCGCCGAGAGATCGGTGGTCCGCGTGGTGGCGATCCCGGGCATCAGGCGGCAGAGCTCAGTGATCTCGGCGAGCGAGAGCACCCGATCGGCATCGCGGTCGAGCGCGGTCAGGACCGCGTCCGGGGCGACCGCGAGGCCGTGCCGATCGAGCAGGGTCTTGAGCTCGGCGGCGTCGACGCTGCCGCTGCCGTCGCCGTCGAGCGTCGTCAGCAACTGCTCGGCCTCGCGCCGGGCTGGCGATACGGGGACCACCTCGGGAACGAGGGTCAGCGGGCGCGCCGGCACCAGGCGCAGGGAGCCGCCCTGGCGGGTCGCTTCCTGGAACGCCCGGTCGAACTCGCGCCAGTCGAGATAGCCGTCCCGACTGCCGTCGAGGCGGCGGAAGCTCTCGACCAGGCGTTGGCCGCCGAGGTTCTCGATCGTGCGTTCGACCTCGAGCACCGAGAGCCGGTCATCGCCATTCGCATCGCAGGCGGCGAACGCGGCGCGGCTCGCTGCCGCCGAGTAGTTCTCGAGCACGGCCCGCGGCGCCACCGCGGGCACCTTCGCCGGGGCTCCTGCACGCGCCACGCGCGGCTCCGCCGGGGCCGGCTCCTGGGCGCCGAGCCCGTGGCCGACGCATGGTGCCGCAGCGGCGAAGAGCAGACCCAGGCGCAGTGCGGTCGGGAGCATTCCCGTCCAAGTTCGGCACTGCGCTGGCGCCAAGTTCAGCGAAACCATGCGTTGCGCAACTATAGCACCAGCGCTCAGGCGCCCCGGCTCAGGGAATGAACAGGCACTCCTTGCCGAGTACCTGGTGCGGGTAGGCGCTTGCGCCTGCAACCGCGGTGCGCTGGCCGAATCCGGCGGTCTCGACGCGCACGCCCAGGCCCTTGAGGGCCCTGGCGAGCGGCACCAAGGTCGGCGCATCCGGAACGAGCAACACGGTGTCGACGCGCTGGCCGATCGCCATGGCATCGACCGCAATCGCAACCGGTGTCGTGCCCGAATCCTCCGCCGCCTCCACCTCGAACCCGTTCGCGGCGAGGGAAGCGCCGAGACTGCGGCTGGCACCGGTGCCGAGGTAGGCGACTGCACGCAGCACCGGGCGGCCGGCCGCCAGTTGCCGCAGGAGGCGTTGGTAGGAGACCTCACCGCCTTGTCCCTGTGCCTGTTGCTGCAGGCGCTCGAAGTCGACCAGCACCGCCAGCCGTTGCACCTGGGTGGCTGGTGTGGCCGGGGTCGGGGCGGCACCGGATGGCGCAGGGGCGACGCGTGGGCCACGGCCCTCGTCGCGTCGCGATCCGGCGTCGGGGCGCGGACCAGGGCCGGACGGGAACTGCGGCCTGGCTTCGGGATAGGGGCGGCGTTCCCCTGGCTCGCGTTCGCCACGGTCACCACGGTCGCCACGGTCACCGCGGTCACCACGGTCCCCGCGCTCACCACGGTCCCCGCGCTCACCACGATCGGGGCGCTCACCGCGATCCCCGCGCTCCGGCCGGCGTTCGTATCCGCCGACCCCCGGCGCCTGCGGATGGCGGGCGCGTGGCTCGCCCAGACCCTGGGGCGGGGTGGCTTCACCGGCTGGGTCCGGTTCGCGGAAATCGCGCGGTCCACGCTCGCGCGGTGCGAAGTGCTCGCGCGGTCCGCGGTCGCGGAAGCCACGGCCGGACTCGCCATGGCGCTCCTCACGGCCCGCGTGGCGAGGTGGTTCGTCCCTTCGATACGGCCGCGCTGCTGCCGGCTCGCTCGCCGGCTCGCGCAGTTCTGGTTCCGCGGGAGGAGGTGGCGCTTCGCTCGGCTCGCGCTGCGGCTCGCGGTACTCGCGTGGCGCGCGGCCTTCACGGTAGCCGCCTTCGTGGCCACCCCGACGCTCGTCGCGGCCGTGGTGACGCATGCGCGGCGGCTCGTCCCGGCGCGGCACGCGCGGCGTCTCGGCTTCGCCGGCAGGGGGCAGCGGTTCCGATTCACGCGCTTCGCTGCGCTCGTGCCGCGGCGGGCGACGCTCGCCGTACCGATCTTCACGCGGGCCACGCCGTTCGCCCCGGTCGCGACCGGACGCTGGACCAGCCGCGGCGGCCGGAGCGGTCGGCTCGGCGGAGCGGGGAGGCTCTTCGAAGCTCAGATCCCGGGTCTCCGTGGGATCCGGTGCCGGCTGGCTCGGTCGCGTGATCGCAACTTCTTCGATGCGTGGCTCGCGCCTGGGCTTGTGTTCGCGGTCGCTGCCCCGAGGTGGGGGCTGTGGAGGGGTGTCGTCTGCGCCGAAGATGTCGGCGCCGAAATCGCTGCTCATCACTTGCCTGCGGATAGGTTGACGGAGGCGGGAAAAGACCAGAGGTTAGAAGGCCTGCGCGCAGCGATCCAGGGCCTGGCTTCCTGGCGGCTGGAATCACGCGGCGCCGAGGCCACGGGCTGGGCAGGGTCCGGCAGCAGCTGCCGAGTCCGCGCCGGGAGCACGGGCACGCGCGCGAATGTGGTTTTTTTGTCGGGGGCTGGCTTGAGTTGGGCATCGTTCCTCGCTCTGCTCTTCGGCTCTTCCGCATCGCCCCTCAGACCTGAGATCGAGGAATCGCCTTGAACCTCCGCAAAGTCACGCTCGTCGCCTGCACGTTGCTGCTCGCTGTCCTGTTCGCATCCTGTGGCACGATGCGCCGCTTCGGCAAGGACGTCGGTGTGGTCGTGACCTCTCCGCTCCTGATCCCCTACGCGGCCGGCACCGACGCCGCCTCTTCGGCCCAGGGCATGAGCAAGGGCCTGGGCGGCAGCGCTGCCGGCGAAGTGATCTGGACGGTCCCGGCCTTCTTCTTCCACGTCGTCAAGCACACGTTCTTCGTGGCTGTGCACGGCGTCGACATTCTGCTGACGCCGGTGTGGGGTCTGGCCGAGCTGCATCCGAGCGGCCCCGAGATCCAGCCGCTGGACTACTACCAGAACACCTGGTTCGACAAGAAGTCGTCCGACCAGGACCGCGCCGTCACCGACGCGCAGAGCGGCGAAACCACGAAGAAGTGAGCCGCGGTTGCTGAACCTTGCGCGGGCCAGGTACGACCGGGCTCGCGCAGGTTGCTGTACCGCGAACCTGTCCACAGAGCCTGGGCTGGCGTAGCCGCCGGTTCAGCGCAGCGGCAGCAGCAGGGCGAGCGGACGCAGCAGCTCCCGCGCCTCGGCGTAGCGTTCCTTGGCGACGAGCTCCTTGGCCTTCGCGAGGCAGCGGTCGAGCGTGGCGCGTTCCGGCACCGAGAGTTCCTGATCGGTGCGCTGGAAGTTCTCGAGCGCGCGCAGGGAGAGGTTCACGAAGCTGCGGGGATCGCCCTCCTGCCCCTCGCGCAGGAAGCCGCGCAGGCCTCCGGTCCCACCCGGACCGGGTCGCGGCCGCGTGGCGCCCTTGAGGATCTCCTCGATGCGAGCCGCCGCG
>CAZSKV010000561.1:0-3664 GCA_964607495.1 uncultured candidatus Brocadiaceae bacterium | reverse complement strand
ACGAACTCGCCGCGCGCGAGTTCGCGGCCGAACTCTCGGGCGCCGCGATCGCACTCGAGCTGAAGCAGGGCGAGGCCTTCGGCAAGGGCCTCGAGCGCCTGATCCGGGCCCGCGGCCTGCATGCAACCCGCAAGACCGTGGTGGTCGAGGGCCAGAGGATCCACCGGATCGCCGTGGTCGGGTTTCCGCTCGAGTACGCGGTCACCGACCGCCTGTTCGCAGTCGCCTGGGGGTCGAGCGGCGCGCACGACCTCCGGGAACTGCTCGCGCGTGACCGGGCGCGCGCTGCGGGCCAAGCGCTCCCCGAGCCCGCCGTCGGCGCGATACCGGACGATTGCGTGATGGTGGACGTCACGGACCCCGCCGGCAGCCTGCGCAACGCGACCGAGTTGATGCAGTCGCTGCTGCTGACGTTCCAGACGAACCTCGCGAAGCATGCCAAGGATGCCGAGGCGAACGCGCAGCGGGAGCTGCTCGAGAGGGCCAAGGCCGACCTCGAGCGTCTGCGCCGGACGCTCGCGAACCTGCGGCTTCCGTTGCAGATCGGCAAGACGCGCGCGACGCCAACGGGCCTGGTGTTCGAGTGGCGCATGTGAGCGAGCCCGTGGCGACCTGCCTGCTGCGCGAGCGCGCGCTCGCCGCCCTGCCCGACGCGACCGTGGTCGCGCGCGCGCCCGGCCGCGCGAACCTGATCGGCGAGCACACCGACTACAACGGCTTCCCGGTGCTGCCCTTCGCGATCGACCGCGCGGCCTGGACCGCGGCAGCGCCCCGCGCGAGCGCCACGCTCACGGTCCGCAACCTCGACGCCGTGCGCTTCCCGCAGGAGACGATCCCGCTCGCGCACCTGATGGACCGGCCGCGCCAGGGCACCTGGGTCGACTACGTGGTCGCGGCCGCGCGCCTGCGGCCGCCCGCGCAGGGACTCGAGCTCGTGGTCGGCGGCGACGTGCCGCTCGACGCCGGGCTCTCGTCGTCGGCCGCGCTGCTCTGCTCGGTGCTGCTCGCGCTGGCGGAGCCCGGGGATCGCCTGGCGCTGGCGGAGGCGGCGCGGCTCGCCGAGCAGTACGTGGGCACGCTCGCGGGCGGCATGGACCAGGCCGCCGCGCTGCTCGGCCGGCGCGATCACGCGCTGCGCATCGACTTCCGGCCGCTGCGCGTGCGGACGATCGCGCTGCCGCCGGCCCTCGCGGTCGTGGTCGCCCATTCCGGCGTCAGCGCGGCGAAGGGCGGCGCCGCGCAGGCGGGCTACAACGCGCGCGTGCGTGAGTGCGCCGCCGCCGCGCACCTGCTCGGCGCCCCCGCCGGCGGGCTGCTCGCCGACGTGCCGGGCGAGGACCGGCTCGAGCGGGCGCGGCGTCTCGCCGATCCGATCCTGCGCACGCGCGCGGGTTTCGTGTTCGCCGAAGCGGAGCGCGTCGGCAGCGCCGAGGAGGCGCTCGAGGACGGCGACCTCGCGTCGCTCGGCAAGCTCCTCGATGCCTCGCACCAGGGACTGCGCGATCTCTACGAGGTCTCGCATCCGGCGGTCGACGCCCTGGTCGCGCGCGCCAGGGCTGCGGGGGCGTTCGGCGCCCGGATCGTCGGCGCCGGTTTCGGCGGCTGCATGATCGCGCTGGCCGACGCGCAACGCGCCGGTGCCGTGCAGCAGGCGCTCGGCGCGCAGGCCTGGATCCTGCACGCCGCCGACGGCGCGAGCCGCACCGTGCTGCGCTGACGGGCTGGCGCAGCCCGCGGCCCGTTCCTACCATCCTCGCCCCCCATGGCCGACCTGGAGACCGAAGTCGAACGCCGGCGCACGTTCGCGATCATCTCGCACCCCGACGCCGGCAAGACGACGCTGACCGAGAAGCTGCTGCTCTACGGCGGTGCGATCCTCAGGGCCGGCTCGGTCAAGGGCGGCAAGGGCCAGGCGCACACGACCTCGGACTGGATGGAGCTCGAGCAGCAGCGCGGCATCTCGATCACGAGCTCGGCGCTGCACTTCGAGTACCAGGGCTACGCGATCAACCTGCTCGACACGCCGGGCCACCAGGACTTCAGCGAGGACACCTACCGCACGCTGGTCGCCGCCGACTCGGCCCTGATGCTGATCGACGCGGCGAAGGGCGTCGAGGACCGCACGCTGAAGCTCTTCCACGTCTGCCGCGACCGCGGCATCCCGATCGTGACCGTCGTCAACAAGATGGACCGCCCGGCGCGCTCGCCCTACGACCTGATGGACGAGGTCGAGAAGGTGCTCGGCATCACGATCGTGCCCCTGACCTGGCCGATCGGCTCAGGGCCGGAGTTCCAGGGCGTGTTCGAGGTGGACCAGAACCGCGTACACCTGTTCGAGCGCACGACCCGCGGCGCGCAGAAAGCGCCGGTGCGCGTGACCGGCGCGGACGATCCGCAGCTGATCGAGCGCTTCGGCGCGCAGGCACACGCGAAGCTGCTCGAGGACCTCGAGACGGTGCGCACCTGCGTGCAACCCTTCGACCGCTCGCTCTACCTGCAGCAGAAGATCTCGCCGATGTTCTTCACCAGCGCGATCAACAACTTCGGCGTCGAGAACCTGCTGCAGCGCTTCGTCGAGCTCGCGCCGGGCCCCGGCCCGCTGCAGACGCTGGGCGGCGAGATCCCGCCGACCTCCACGTTCTTCTCCGGCTTCGTCTACAAGATCTCGGCCAACATGGACAAGCAGCACCGCGACCGGCTCGCGTTCCTGCGCGTGACCACCGGCCGCTTCGAGCGCGGGATCACCTGCCGGCACATGCGCCTGGACCGCGAGGTGCGCCTCTCGAACAGCTACCGCCTCTTCGGCGCCGACCGCGTGACGCTCGACGAGGCCTACCCCGGCGACGTGGTCGGCCTGATCAACCCGGGGCTGTTCCGGGTCGGCGACGTGGTCTCGGCCGGACCGAGGATCGCGACCCGCAACTTCCCGCGCTTCGCGCCCGAGATCTTCGCGCAGGTCCGCGCCGCCGACCCGTCGATGAGCAAGGGCTTCGCCAAGGGCCTCGAGCAGCTCGGCGAGGAAGGCGTCGTGCAGGTGTTCTGGCCGCGCCACGGCGCGCGCGAACCGGTGCTCGGGGCGATCGGCGAGCTGCAGCTCGAGGTGTTCAAGTACCGGCTCGAGAGCGAGTACAACGTCGAGATCCGGATGGACCGCAAGGGCTACACGCGCGCGCGCTGGATGAAGGGCGTGACCGACGAGCTGCTCGACCTCCTGCCGATGGTCGTCAAGGACGAGTCAGGCCGCCCGGTCGCGCTCTTCCACTCCGACTTCGAGATCCGCTACGCGCTCGAGCGCTACAAGGGCCTCGAGCTGCTCGAGGCGCCGCCGAGCGAGGAAGAGAAGCACTAGCCGCCCTTCTTCTTCTTCGCGTCCGCCTCGGCGAGGATCCGCTCGATCTGCTCGCGCGCCGGCGGGTGATCCATCACGTTCTTGAAGCGCACGCCCTCGGGCGGCGTGATCGCGAACGAGTCCTTGCTCAGCGTCTGCGGGAACTCGATGCGCGTGATCTTGACCTCGAGCAAGGGCTTGCCGTCCTTGAACTGGCGCATCGTCGCCAATACGTGGTCCTGCTTGCGCACCAATACCTCGATCTGGTCGGGCTCCGGCGGCATGGGGCCATTGTGCCGTGGGCCGGGCGACTGCCGACTCCCGCCGTGGTCGATG
>CAZSKV010000560.1:0-1521 GCA_964607495.1 uncultured candidatus Brocadiaceae bacterium | reverse complement strand
CGCCGCGTCCGCGACCGGTGCGCCCTGCGGGGAACGGATCGTGCCATGGACCGTGACGGCGGCTGGAAGTCGGAACTGGAACCGATGGTCGTCGCGATCGGTCGCGACCGCCGCGGTGCGGACGCTCTTGTGCGGCGCATCCGAGCTCAGGGTCAGGTCCACGCGATCCGCCGGCAGACCGTCGAGCCGGAACCGACCCGATCGGTCGGTCCATGTCCTCCATCGGAGGCTGCTCCTCGCCTCGATCGATCCTGCGGACACTTCCTGCGCCGGCGCGGCGACGTCGCAGGTCACCTCGATCTTCTCGAGCGGGCGCGTGCCGTCGAGGACGACACCGCCGACGTGGTGGTTCCCGCCGGGGAATCGGTGGTGGTACTCGACCTCCTGCCCTGGCGGGAACCGGATCCTGAGCACGCAACGGGGCAGGCCTTCGGCGTCGATCCAGACGATCCCATCCCCCGGCACGATCCTCTCGATCCGAAAGGCCCCGCGCTCGTCGACGGCTCCGGAGACGAGCCCGGGAGTACCGGCCCCCGCGGGGAAGTGCTGGACGAATCCCTTGCGCACGGGCCGGCCCGCCGCGTCGAGCACCGTGCCGAAGAACACCGCGGGGGCCTGGGCAGGCGCCTGCCGCCGCGCCAGGGTGAGCACGCCGAGGTCCGTGGTGCTTCCCGGCGCGAGGAGCAGCCCCGTGCGCGTGAGGTCCTCGAACCCCTCGCACGAGACGCGGAGGAAGAGCGGCCGCGGAGGGAGCTGCGCGATCGCGAAGTGCCCTTCGCGGTCCGCGGTGCCGCGGAATCGGTAGCCTTCGAGGAACCACTGGTACCTGCGCCACCGGACCGTCTCGTCGAGCAGCTCGAGGACCGCCCCTTGCAGCGGCATCCCCGCCTCCCCGACCACGCGCCCGCGGACGCTGGCCGTGGCGGAGACCGGCACCAGCGCGAAGCTGTAGTCGCGGACGCCGCCGACCTCCCCGAGATCCCCGCCCCGTAGCAGGCGGACCTCCGGCAGGAACCCCGCGCAGCTCGCCTGCACGAAGCGCTTGCCGTGCGGCCCGAAGTAGAAGCGCAGCTCGTAGCTGCCGTCCGCTCCGGTGGTCGTCCGCGTCCCACCGACGTCCTCGGCGGTGTCGACCTCGTCACGGGTTGCGTACTTGTCCGCCGCGACCACGCTCGCGTTCGCGATGGGCCGCCGCGAGAGGAAGTCCACGACCCGGCCCTGGAGGCGCGCGAAGGGCCCGGTCAGCGGGGGGTACTCGCGGCGCAGGGCGAGCGTGTGTCCCTCGCTCACGGCGAAGGCGAAGCGGTCGATCCGCCCCTCGGGCCGAAGCAAGAGGGCCCGGTGCTCGCCCACAGCGAGGCCTTTGGCGTGGAACACGCCTGCCGCGCTCCCCACGGCGATCCCACAACCAGGAATCGACGCGAGCGGACTCCGCCGC
This sequence comes from uncultured candidatus Brocadiaceae bacterium, assembly GCA_964607495.1. GTDB lineage: Bacteria > Planctomycetota > UBA1135 > UBA1135 > UBA2386 > CAZSKV01. The sequence goes on along the minus strand of CAZSKV010000560.1, from coordinate 83 downwards.
AGCAGCGTAGCGCCGAGGCGAGCCGTACGCGTCAGGCCCCTACAGTGCCGGGCCGGACGTGTCGCGGCATCGGCTCTGCGCCG
>CAZSKV010000559.1:0-7027 GCA_964607495.1 uncultured candidatus Brocadiaceae bacterium | reverse complement strand
ACCTGGATCGCCTTCGTGTCCTGACCGCCGATGTCGAGCACCGTGCGCGTGCCCGGGAACATGTGGTGCGCGCCGAGGCCGTGGCAGAGGATCTCGGAGCGGATCCTGCCCTCCGGGAACGGCAGGCGCTGCCGGCCGTAGCCGGTGCCGACGCTGCCGATCTGCACGAGCTCGATCCCGGCGATGCGATCGACCGCGCCGGCGATCGGCCGGCCCGCGGCCGCCTCGCGCGCGAGGTCGGCGAACGCGCCGACCGCGGCCATCGAGTTCTCGACCTCGAGGATCGCCTTGTCGAAGAGCGCGGTCAGCAGATCGAAGCGCGCGCCGAGCGCCTTGGCCTGCTGCTCGGCGAGCGCCGCGTAGCGGCTGCCGGCGAGGTCGCGGAAGAAGTCGCTCTTGCGCGCCGCGCCCGCGGCGAAGAGCTCGCTGCTCTCGCGTTCCATCTGTTCGACGATCGTGCCGACCGCTTCGCGCTCCTTGCCGCCGCCGCCCGCGGCCGCGCAGTGGCCGGAGAGCCGCTGGTCGAGGTCGCGCAGCTGGCTCAGGTACTGCTGGCGGCGGAACTCGCTCTGGAAGCGCACGAGCTCCTGCGCCTTGTCGCCGACCTCGCGCTCGATCAGGGAGAAGCGCGTGTGGATCAGCGCCTCGGAGAGCGCGACCTGGCAGGCCACGTCGTAGTTGCTGCGCGAGTTGGTGATGCCACGGCCCAGGACCTGGCTGTCCTCGCCGAGCACCACGGCCTTGGTCGTGGTCGAACCGAGATCGATGCCGACGCAGTAGCGCAGCTTCATCGGCCGGCTCCCGGCTGGCGCCGCTGTTCGATCATCTGGAAGTAGCTCTCGAGCCGGTTCTTGATGTTGCTGGCCGAGAAGTAGCGTGGATCGACGAGATCGCTCTCGATGAAGCCGCCGGGCCGGCCGGTCCGCTCCTCGACCCCGCGCAGGATCATCAGCTGTCCCGAGCTGAACGACTTGCAGCTCTTGACCGAGTTGATCAGGAAGCCGTCGGCCTGATAGTCGGTCACGTAGCGCGAGAGCATGTCGACGCGCGTCGGCAGGTTGAGGTTGGTGTAGCAGCCCATGCAGTACTCGGCCAGGCTCTCGAGCGGCCGCGCCGGGTCGTGCCGGAAGCCCAGGTCGTAGGTGCCGCCGACCTTGGTGTAGGTCGAGGCCACGACCACCGCCCCTTCGTCGCTGAACATCTTCCAGAACTGCCGGAAGCTGGTCCAGTTCGGCGGTCCCTCGACCACGATCCGGTAGCGCTCGTGCGTCAGCTCGCCCTCGGGGATCACCGGCCCCTTCTTGGCCGCGATCCGCTCTTCGATCTCCTCGCGGAGCTCCCGGTAGTACTCGACGGCGTCCTGCGTGCCGCGGAACGACGAGAAGATCGGGCCGACGTAGTACACCCCGCCGAAGTAGGCGTCGATCGGCGAGGGCCGCTGCTTCGCCGACTCCAGCACCCAGACCAGGTCGTCCTCGGCCTTGGCCGAGCGCGTGAGCAGCTCCTTGAGCTTGTCCTCGTCGTAGGGCTTGCCCGAGATCTTCTCGAGCAGCGGGATCACCTTCTGCCGCAGCTGGTCGACGACGTACTTCCGCATCGCCGCGGTGATCACCCCGTCACCCTGGTAGGGCACGTGCAGCATCGCGACCGGCACCGAGTACTCCTGGCCGAGCAGCTCGAACCACTTCATGAACGTGAAGCAGCCGGTGTAGGAGAGCAGCAGCACGTCGGGGTTCGGCAGCCGCTCGCCGGTCGGGCCGATGTTGCCGGACTTGAGCATCCCGTAATCGCACTTGACGTAGGTGCAGACGTCCTCGCTGTGGCCGAGCTTCTCGGCCGCAGCGATGTAGTCCCGCGACTTGCCGCGCATCCCCGACTGCAGCGCATTGATCTCCGGCAGCACCGGCAGCAGATCGAAGACCTGCAACAGCTCGACGAGGTTGCCCGGCACGAAGGTGTAGGCGGTCTTGTGGCCGGTCTCCGGCGCGCGCGCGAGCTTCTTGAAGTGCTCGGCGATCATGCGCTTCTGCCGCTCCTGGCTGAGGTCCTTGAACACTTCCTTCGCGACGCTGCTCATGCCGAGGCTCCACTCCAGAGTTTGATCGAGTCGGCGAACGTGCCGGCCTGTTCACGGATGACTTGGTACTGCCCGCCGTTCTCGGCGTACTTGAAGCTGGTCCAGGGGATGCCCGCGGCCTCGATCGCCTTGGTCGCCATCGGCTGATCGAGCAGCGCCGGGTCGCAGAAGCTCGGCGCGCAGAACACGACGCCCTCGGCGCCGCTGCTGCTGGCGCGGGTCACGATCTCGCTGCCCTTCTCGTGATCCTCGCAATAGCGGATCGCCGAGGGCACGCCCTGTTTCAGGAACGCGCGCACGATCGCGTCGAGCGGATCGCCTTCGGTGCCGACCGGCCCGTCGATCCAGCGGTGCACGGGCACGAAGTCGTCGTCGACGATGTAGCAGCCGGCGCGCTCGAGGGTCTTGATCAGGCCGAGCGGCGGCTGCTCGCAGAACGATCCGACCAGCAGCACCCGCGCCTGGTCCATCGGCTTGCGGCTCGCGTCACTGCGCACGTACTGCGCGTACTCGCGCAGCATCTGCGTGTGTTCGTCGACCGGCAGCACGAGGCCGGCGCGCAGCAGCAGGTAGAGCTCGCTGGTCGGCACCTTCCACGGCTCCTGCTGCCGCAGCGTGTAGAGGCTCGCGACGAGCAGGCGGTTCACGTCGTAGGCGGCGATCGCGGCGCGCAGGTCGGCGTCGCGCAGCGGCCGCGCCCCGGCCGCGGTCAGGAGCGCCGAGAGCTCCTCGAGCTCGTTGCGCCAGAAAACGCCGCCGAGCGCCTCGTCGAAGTTCTGCGGCACGTCGAGGTAGCGCACGAGCTTGCCCGGGAACTGCATCTTCCACATCCCCGAGAGGTTGCGGATCACGTCGCAGGTCGCGGGGAACAGGAACCCGTCGAGACAGTCGTACGAGCCGTTCAGGCCGAGCTCGATCGTCGACCGCGGGATGTGGCAGATGTAGGACTGGAAGTACGCGTCCCCGCGGATGATCTCGAGGTCCTCGCCGGCCCCGAGCATCCCGACCGGCAGCACGCCCTGCGCCCACAGCAGCTCGCGCGGCACATAGACCGGCATGAAGCCGACCGCGAGGCCGCCGGTCTGCTGCTTCCACGACTGCACGCTCTGCAGGCGGTAGTCGCGGTAGAGGCGCTCGCAGCGCTCGAGCATCGCCTGCAAGGTCATGCGTCCCTCCAGGCCGGCGGACGCTTGGCGAGGAACGCCTCGATGCCCTCGACCGCGTCGTGCGTGCGCATCAGATCACCGAGGTAGATGGCTTCGAGCTCGTCGATCTCGCGATCGAAGCGTTCGAGGAAACCGCGCCGCACCGCACTGACCGCACGGCGCAGGCTCGCGGCCGAGTGCGGGGCCAGGTGCTGGCGGAACCACTCGAGAGCGCGCTGCTCGGGGTCGGGCGCGATCTCGTCGACGAGACCGAGCGTCCTGGCCTCGTCGGCGGCGACGACCCGGCCCGACAGACACAGGTCCTCGGCCGCTGCCAGCCCCAGGCGTTCGGGCAACACGAGCGAGGCCACGGGCGCGAACACGCCGAGCCGGATCTCGGGCTGGCCGAGCTTCGCGTCGGGGGCCGCGAACACGCGCGAGCAGAAGCTCGCGAGCTCGAGCCCGCCGCCCAGGCACTGGCCGCGCACGGCAGCGAACGTGCAGAGCGAAGTGTTCGCGAGCGCGCGAAACATCGCATGGAAGCCCTGGAGCATCGTGGCGACCTGCGCCGGCCGATGTTCCTCCACCGCAGCGCCGAACGAGAAGTGGGCACCCTCCCCGGTCAGCAACAAGGCCTTGAGCCGCGTCTCCGTGCGCGCCTCGGCGAACACTTCGTGCAGGCTGCCGACCATCGTCGCGTCGAGCACGTTGCCCTTCGGTGCGTTGAGCACGATCCGCCACACGGCGCCTTGTTCGAGCGGTTCGATCTTCAGCTTCTCCCGGATCGCGACGCTCATCCCCGACCTCCTGCCGGCATCTTGCCGTGCGCCCGCTGCAGACACGCCTCGATCAGCTCCTCCCCCCAGTCCGCCCCCTCGGCGAGGCGGCGGCGCAGCAGCAGGAAGTCCGGTTCGCGACACTCCTTGCTGCCCTCGTGGAAGGCACGGAACCCGGCGCGGCCCTCGTTCATCATGTTGAGGCCGAGCCAGGCGCGGTTGGTCTCGCGGTTCTTGTCCCAGTGCGCGAGCTTGTGCTTGCGCACGCTCTCGATCGTCTTGGCGAGGCAGCCCGGCATCGTCAGGGCGAGCGCGGTCACGATCTTGTCGACTGCGGCATCCAGCAGCGCGAGGTCGATCGTGCCCTTGGCGAGCAACGCCTTGCCCGCCTCGCGTTCGGCTCCCTGGCGGTACTCGCCGTGGACGATCTGGCCCATGTCGTCGAGCCAGCGGTCGGTGATCACGAGCGGATTCGGGACGAAGCGGCCGTCGATCCGCAGCGCCGGCACGATCTGCGTCACCAGGCCCAAGCGCAGGGCCTTGTGCGCGCTCCACGGCTCGCAGAGGCTGCAGCTCTGCATCGCCTGCTCGATGCCGACGAAGAGCGGCAGGAAGTCGGTGCTGCCACCGTCCGGCGCCGAACCGTGCTTGGGTCCGGCCTGGCCGAAGTTCGCGAGATCCTGCGCGAGCGTGAAGTCGCAAGCCATGCCGATCTCCTGCCCACCGGCGATGCGCATGCCGTTCACGCGGCAGATCACCGGCTTGTCGCAGTGCAGGATCGCCGTGACCATGTCGTTGAAGAGCCGCATGTACTGCCGGTACTCCTCGGGGTGTCCGGCGTAGTAGGTCGCGTACTCGGCCGTGTTCCCGCCCGTGCAGAACGCGCGGTTGCCGGCGCCGGTGAACACCACCGCGACGCACGCGCGATCGTTCGAGGCCTGGCGCATCCCGAGGATCACGCCCTTGACCATCTCGGTCGTGTAGGAGTTCAGTTGCGCCTGGTTGTCGAGCACGATTCGCGTCGCATGCAGGCCCTGGACGGCGTCACCGCGTCCGTCGCGGACCGGGATGCGCTCGATGCGCAGCCCGGGGAAGTCGATGCGATCGACGAGATCGTGGTTCTTGAAGTCGTTCATGGGCGAGGATGGATCCTGGAGCCGCCGGTTCACTCCGGAACGAGGACGACGCGTTGGTTGATCTTGCGCGCGTGCAGGTCGCCGAACACCTCGTTGATCGAGGCCAGCGGCCGGCGCGTGATGAAGGGCTCGATCGCGACCTTGCCCGCGAGCACGAGGTCGAGGACCGCCGGATAGTGTTCGGGCAGGCAGCCCCAGTTGCCCTGCACGGTCGCATCGAAGGCCATCAGGTTCGACAGCCGCAGCGTGACCTTCTCCGGCGTGAAACCGACGACCGAGAGATAGGCGCCGTGCTCGAGCAGGCCGAACGCCGTCTCCTGTCCGCGCGGCGTGCCCGAGGTCTCGAAGATGCGCCAGCGGAAGCCCGGGATGCCCTGCTGCTGCGCGAAGGCCTTGAGCTGCTTCCTGAGGTCCTTGAACTCGAGCTGGTCGGGCCGCAGCGTCAGTGCGGCGCCGTGCTCGCCGGCCAGCGTGAGCCGCTCCTGGCTCACGTCGAGGGCGACCACCTGCGCCCCGAGCGCATGCGCGATCTGCACGCCGAAGCCGCCGACGCCGCCGGCACCGACGAACACCGCGAGGTCGCCCCGGGCAAGGCCGCTGCGCAGGATCGCCTGGTAGGGCGTCGTGACCGCGTCGGCGATCACCGCGAGCATCCAGGGTTCGAGGCCGAGCGGGTTGCGCGCCGCGAGCCCGAGGTCGGGCACCGGGCACAGGCCGCGCGCCGGCACGCGCACGTGGCTCGCGAAGCCGCCGTGCACGTCGTTGCCGGGGAAGATCTGCTTCGGGCAGATCGAGCCGCGCCCGGCCTTGCAGGCGATGCATTCGCCGCACGGCAGCACGGCGGGGACGATCACCAGGCGATCGCGCCAGGTTTCCGCGCCCGCGCCGGTGGCGATCACCTTGCCACTGATCTCGTGGCCGAGACAGAGCGGCAGCGCATGCCGCGTCGGCACACCGTCGTAGTAGAAGCCGAGGTCGGTGTGGCAGACACCGCAGCCGGCAACCTCGATCAGGACCTCGCCGGCGCGCGGTTCTTCGTCGCGTACGTCAGGAACGAGCGGCTCACCGGCCGCTCGCATGGCCCAAGAAGTGATGTGCATCGTCGCGACCTGAACTTCGCGTGCGATGCCGGAGTTTCACGAGCTGACGCTCACGGGAGCGTCGCCCCTGCGCGCTACGGACCGAGCCTGCGCGCGCGGAACGCCCCGTGCTCGACGCTGGTCAGCGGGTACCGGGCCTGCAGATGCCGCAGGATCCCCGACCCGGCGGAAGTGGCGTCGACACGACCGAGCGCCACGTAGGCGGACTCCGCCAGATACACGCTCATGCCACCGCGCAAGCGCGCGGCGATCACGGCATCGAGCGAGGCGAGGGCTTCCGGCAGCGCCTTGGCGTCGACCCGGAACCACGCGTCGATCGAGGCGAAGGGCACGCTCGGATCGTCGCGCAGGATGGTCTCCATCTCGCCGAACTCGAAGAGGAACAAGAACGGCCGCTGCCCGCTCGTGGCAGCGCGCAGATCCTGCACGAAGTGCGGCTCACCGCGCACGACATCGTGCTCCTCGACCTGCACCACGGCGCCGGCCGCCCCGGCGAGCAGCGCGAGGAGCAGGACCGCGGGCGCGAGCGCCCGTGCGCACAGCCAGGCGCAGGGCAGCACGAGTGGCACCAGGTAGGCGCCCCGCTCGTTGGCGTCGCGCACGAGCACGAAGGCGACCAGCAGGTGGACGCAGAGCGCGGCGCCGAAGAGTCGCAGGTGCCCGGGCAGCTCGCTGCGCCATGCGCCGGCGAACACCAGCACCGAGATCGGCAGGAACGCGTGCAGCCATTCGTTCCAGAGCACCTGCAGCAGGAGGTCGAAGCGCGGCATCTGCCGCAGGTGCTCCCAGACGA
>CAZSKV010000558.1:0-4783 GCA_964607495.1 uncultured candidatus Brocadiaceae bacterium | reverse complement strand
TAGCTGGCGGCATCGGCGTAGGACGCCGTGGTGCCCGAGGCCGCCGAGACGCGCATCTCCCAGATGAAGTCGTTCAGCCCGTTCCAGGCGTACGGCGCATCGAGGGGGATGTTGCAGTTGAACGGCGCCGGCGAGCCGGCGGTTGCAGACCAGTCCGGGATGCTGATCGGCTTGCTGGTCACGACGTTGGTCTTGGCCGTCGTGAAGTTCAGGGCGTAGTCGGCCTTGGCGCCGATCACCTTGCCGCCGCCGAACCACAGGGCTCCGGTCACCGTCTTGGCCGGGTAGGTGCCCGCACCAACCGTGCCGTCGCGCCGCAGCGAGAGCCGGTTGATCGACAGGGTCTTGCCCTTCAGATCACCGTGCCCTTGCTGGTAGCTGTGGGTCGCGGATGCGCCGATCGGGAAGGTGTTGTTCGAGTTGCCCTCGGCCGCCTCCAACGGTGCTGGCGAGGTGTAGGTCGCCGTGACATTCACCGTCCAGGTGTAGCTGTGGGTCAGCAAGGCACTCGGGTCGTTTCGCACCTCGCTGCTGGTGTCGCGAACCCTGACCGTGACCGTGTGCGAACCGACGCTCGCCGCGCCGACGTTCCAGTCGAAGGTCTTGGTGCCAGCCACGAAGGACCCCGCATCGACCTTCCATTCGATCGTGTGCGGCCGGGTCGCGAGACGGTCGGTGAACGAGAAGGACTTCGTCGAATGCTGCGCGGCGGTCGTGGGCGAGGTCGGCGTCGGCGCGCCGATCATCACGACTTCCTGGTTCCAGCGCTTGATGAACTGCTCGCGACAGATCGTGCAGAACGGCCGGTAGAGGCTCCGCATCTCGCAGTCCGGCTCGGGCCGATAGAGCCCGGCCGGCCAGTAGCCTGCGCCCAGATAGGCACCCACGGTTCCGTTCGGCCCGGGGAAGCCGAGCCAGAGCGGCCACTTGCCGGCACCCGTCGAGCTCTTGGTGATGTTGGGTTGTGCCGGCTCGGGTCCGGTGTAGGTGCCGGTGTTGCCGTAGTCGTACTCGTCGGCCACGCCGCCGAGCGAGTGGCCCCATTCGTGCGCCTGGACGTTGCGCATGTCGGTGCCGTTGTAGGAGACCGAGAACGTCGAGGCGCAGCCCCCGTACTTCGAGTCGTTGACGAGTACCATCACGCGCCCATCGGTGTCGGGAGCGAGGGCGGCATCGGCGCTCGCGAGCGAGGTGTTGGTGATGTAGAGGCAGCGCTCGGTCCCGCCGGTCCAGTAGCTCGAGCCGTAGGCGTTGTTGACGAAGATGTTCAACGGGGGCTTGGAGGCGCCGCTCTGCGCCGAGGCGCGGAACACCGTGTGCACGTTGTAGACGTGGAAGTACTGCGGGTACGGGAGGAGGCTGGCTTCGGTCTTGAAGTAGTTCGCCACCGCCAGGCAGTCCGCGTCGAATTGGGCCTGCTGGGCGGCCGTGTAGCCGTCACCGAGGATCACGATGTCATAGAGTTCCGCCGGAGGACCCTGGTTCACGATGGTCTTGACGGTCTGCGCGAACGCAGGTCCCGCAGCAGTCACGGCGGTCAGCAACGCGAGCAGGCGCGTGGAGGTTCTCATGGCGCGCACCTCAACGGATCGTGATGGACTCGCTGCGGGCGAGCCCGAAGAACTGGTAGCCGTCGGCCTTGCGCACGCTGAACGCGATCTCCGCGAACGCGGGAACTCCCCCGCGCCGCAGGTCCGGCACCTTGATGTTCATGTGCGTCCCATGCGGGATCAGCTGGTCCCCCTGGAGGTGTGGCGGGCGGCCCGAGTGGGTCGGGTCGAGGCAGAGCAAGGCCGGGTCGAAGCCGCCCTCGGCCAGCACTCCACCCTGGGCATCACGCATGACCCAACGGAACGGCATCGTCTCCCAGTCCTTGACCCGGCGGAACGCGACGTCGGGCTTGGCGGTGGCCTGCTCGATCGTGACTCCCGCCGCGTCGAGCCGCAGGGTCAAGAGCAACGAACCGGCCGGCGGTACTGCTTCCTGTCCGTCCCCGATTGCGGGTGCATCGAATCCGGCAGACGAACCGTGCCTGGACTGGGCGATGCCGACCATCGCGGCGATCGTGGTCGCGAGCGCACCGAGTACGAGCGTCTTGTGCATGGGGCTTCCTCGAGGATGGCTCGAGCGCCGGGACACCGGTGTCCGAGTGCGCCCGAGAGGTCTTGCAGGGTTGCACAGACTGCGGGAACTGTCCACCCCTCCAGCCAGCCTGCCCGTTGCCATGAGGCCGCGACCCGGACCCTCTGGTCCCGGCATCCCGGCGCAGCACTCGGCGGATCACGATCGTCGGCCGCGCCCGTGTGCCGTATCCTCCCGCGCCGTGGTGAACCCGATGCACGCACTGGCTCCAGTTCTCGATCGCGTCCTCCTTGCGACACTCCTGCTCCCGCCGGCACTCGCCCTCGCGGCCCGGGCGGAGGCCCAGGCCCAGAATGCCGAACGCACGTTGCCGGTGTTCACCAACGGCCAGGCCCAGGTCGTCGAGGCCTTCTCCAAGCCGAGCGACTGGATCCAGGACGAACTCTGGGTGCAGACCGAGTTCGACTCCGACGGCGACGGGAAGCCTGACCGGATGCACGTTGCGGTCACGCGCCCGAAACAGACCCAGACCGAAGGCCTGAAGGTGCCGGTGATCTACGAGACCAGCCCCTACTTCGCAGGCACCGGCGGCACGGACAAGCAGTACTTCTGGGATCCCAAGCACGAACTCGGAGCCAAGCCGCCAGCGCATCCTGCGTCACCGCCGATCCCGTTCGTGAAGGAGCGCCCGCGCATCTCCGGCTCCCAGGTCCGCACCTGGGTGCCTCGCGGCTTCGCCGTCGTCCATTCCGAATCGCCGGGAACCGGCCTCTCGCAAGGCTGCCCGACGGTCGGCGGCGAGAACGAACGGTTGGCGCCAAAGGCGGTCATCGACTGGCTCTGTGGTCGCGCGAAGGGCTACAAGACGATCGACGGCAACGAGGAACTCACCGCCACGTGGTGCAGCGGCAAGGTCGGGATGACCGGAACCTCGTACAACGGCACGCTGCCGCTCGCCGCCGCGACGACGGGGGTCGAAGGGCTCGCAGCGATCATTCCGATCGCCCCGAACACTTCGTACTACCACTACTACCGTTCCAACGGCCTCGTCCGGCACCCGGGCGGCTACATGGGTGAGGACGTCGACGTCCTCTACGATTTCATCAACAGCGGCAACCCGGAGCGCCGCGACTGGTGCAACCAGCACGTCCGCGAGGAGACGCTCAAGAAGAACGCCGACCGCGTGACCGGCGACTACAACGAGTTCTGGGCCGGCCGCGACTACCTGAACCTGCTCGGCCCCGTGAAGGCGGCCACGCTGATGGCGCACGGATTCAACGACTGGAACGTGATGCCCGAACACAGCGTGCGCATCTATCTCGCGCTCAAGAAGAAAGGCGTGCCGTGCATGGCCTACTTCCACCAGGGGGGCCACGGCGGCCCGCCACCGCTCGCGATGATGAATCGCTGGTTCACTCGCTTCCTCTACGGAATCGAGAACGGGATCGAGAAGGATCCGCGCAGCTGGATCGTCCGCGAAGCCGACAAGGCGGCCGAGCCGACCGCGTACGACGACTATCCCCACCCCGGCGCCGCACCGGTGACGCTCCATCCGCAGGCCGGCGGGACGGCGATCGGCGCCCTGGACACCGATCCGAAGCCAGGACAGAAGAGCGAGAAGCTGGTCGACGACGTCGCGATCACCGGCGCGAAGCTCGCGCAGGCGGAACGCTCCGAACATCGCCTGCTCTACGCGACGCCGCCACTGACAGCGCCACTGCACATCTCCGGCACGGCGAGCATCAAGCTCCGCCTCGCCGCCAGCAAGCCCGCAGCGAACCTCTCGATCTGGCTCGTCTCGCTGCCGTGGACCGAGCGCGCCCGCATCACCGACAACGTGATCACGCGGGGCTGGGCGGACCCGCAGAACCAGCAGTCGTTGACGAAGAGCGAGCCGCTCGTGCCGGGCAAGTTCTACGACCTGCGCTTCGACCTGCAGCCCGACGACCAGGTCATCGCCGTGGGCGAACGGATCGGCCTGATGATCTTCTCGAGCGATCGCGACTTCACGCTGTGGCCGAAGGCCGGCACCGAGCTCACGATCGACCTGGACGCAACCGTGCTCGAGCTGCCGGTGGTCGGCGGCAAGGCCGCGTACACGAAGGCCGTCACCGCCGCCAAGTAGCCGGCGCTCCCGGGTCCTCAGCCGGCGCGCACCTTGACCGTCTCCCCCACCGTGTTCAGCATGCGCCGCAGCTCGTCGAAGTCCGGGTGCTTCATGTGCACCCAGGCATTCGCCATGTATCCGGCCTCTACACCCTGCGTCGGTGTGCCCGGCGCCGGGAAGAAGCTGTTGAAGATGTGCGCGCCGAATCTGCGCTGCATCTCCTCGACACCCTCGTAGCGCGTGATCTTGCCGTCCTGGTCGGGGCGCAGGGCGATCAGGCCTGCCGCGAACCGCCGTGTCGGCCTGGTCGCGGTCCGGCCTTGCACGATCGCCTTGGCCCACTCGACGTACATGTCGAGTTCGTTGCCAGCACTGTAGAGGTCCCAGACGCGGACCCCGGGCGGCCGGCAACCGATCTCGCTGAACTTGAGACCCTTGGGTCCGAAGAACCACTCCATGTGCGTCGCCGACGTCGTGATGCCCAGCGCGGTGATGACCTTCTGGCCCATCGCACGCACTTCCCCGTACTCCTTTGCATCGATGCGGTTCGTGCTGACGATCTGCGGCGAGATCCAGCGCGTGCGCATCGCCTCG
>CAZSKV010000557.1:0-6841 GCA_964607495.1 uncultured candidatus Brocadiaceae bacterium | reverse complement strand
TCAAAGATGTCATGGGCGGCGTAACCTTTTCCGGCACACTGGTGCTTGATGCGCAGGCCCGGCCCAATCAACAGGCCATCCTGCACGCTACCTGCTTTGACACTGCTGGTGCGCCCGGGATGGACCTGACCGCGAATGTCTTCATCTTCAACATGCTGGGCGATGCGAACGGAGACGGAAAGGTGGACGCCTCGGACCTGGCGGCCCCGCGGATGGCGGCCTTGCTCGCCGGGGTGATCCGGGGTCTCGGGCGTGGTTGAGGCCGCCCCGCCCCTGCGTCTGGGGGTGCTGCTCTCCGGCAGCGGCAGGACCCTGCAGAACCTCCTCGACCGGATCGCCGATGGGTCGCTCGCGGCGCGGGTGGTGGTCGTGATCGCCGACCGCGAGCAGGCGTTCGGGCTCGAACGCGCGCGCAAGGCCGGCATTCCGGCGCTGTGCGCGCGCGACGCCGCGCAGATCCACGCCTGCCTGCGCGAGCACGGCGTCGAGCTGGTCTGCCTGGCGGGATACCTGCGGCTGTTCCCGATCCCGCCCGAGTACGCACATGCCGTGCTCAACATCCACCCGGCACTGCTGCCCAGGCACGGCGGCAAGGGGTTCTACGGCGAGCGCGTGCACCAGGCCGTGCTGGCCGCCGGCGACGCCGAGTCGGGCTGCACGGTCCACCTCTGCGACAGCGAGTACGACCACGGCACGATCCTCGTGCAGCGCCGGGTCCCGGTGCACCCTGGCGACGACGCGCACACCCTGGCCGAACGGGTGTTCGCGGCGGAGTGCATCGCCTACCCCGAGGCCATCCGGCTCTGGGCGCGCGCGAACCCACGGCGCGGACGCGGCGGACCGTCGCCGGCCTGAACCCGCGCCTACTCGCGCCGGTACTGGCTCGACTTGATCCCGTAGCGGTGCATCAGCTTCTGGAATGCCGAGCGCGACACGCCGGCCTCCATCGCGCAGTGCGTGACGTTGCCGCCGTGCTTGCGCAGGAGTCCCTCGAGGTAGGTGCTCTCGATCGCCGCGACCTTGCGCGCCTTCATCTGCGCGAACGTGCCCGCGAAGTCCTCCTCGTTCGCCGCGCTCTCCGGCTCGCCGCGCACGTCCGCGGGCAGATCGGCGGCCACCACCCTCGGCCCGCGCCCGAGCGCACACGCACGCTCGACCGCGTTGCGCAGCTGGCGGACGTTGCCCGGCCAGGTGAAGGCGCGGAGGGCCGCGAGGGCATCCGGCGCGAATCCCTCGATCGCGATCGTGTTCTCGCGGCAGAACTTGCTGCGGAAGTGCTCGGCCATCGGCTCGATGTCCTCCGGGCGGGCCCGCAACGGCGGCACGTCGACCCGGACCACGTCGAGCCGGTAGAACAGGTCCTGCCGGAAGCGCAGGCTCTCGACCTCCTGCGCGAGGTTGCGGTTCGTCGCCGCGACGATCCGGACGTCGATCGACCGCGTGGCCGTGTCGCCGACGCGGCGGATCGTGCGTTCCTGGATCGCGCGCAGCAGCTTGGGCTGGAACAGCAGCGGCATCTCGCCGACTTCGTCGAGGAAGAGCGTGCCGCCGTCGGCGACCTCGAAGAGCCCGGTCTTGTTGGTGGAGGCTCCGGAGAAGGCGCCCTTCTTGTGGCCGAAGAGCTCGCTCTCGAACAGGTTCTCCGGGATCGTCGCGCAGTCGACCGGCACGAACGGACGCCCGGCGCGCGCTCGAGTCGTGCAAGTGGTGCGCGAGCAGTTCCTTGCCGGTGCCGCTCTCGCCCTGGATCAGCACCGAGGCGTCGGTGCGGGCCGCACGCTCGAGGGTCTCGACCATCCGGCCGAAGCTGTCGCTGCGGTAGATCAGCTGCCGCGTCACCGCACCGCCGCGCAGGCGGTCCTTGAGCGCCGTGTTCTGCTCCTGCAGACGGCGGTGGGCGAGCGCCTTCTCGACCCTGCCCAGCAGGTCCTGCTCCGTGAACGGCTTGGTCACGTAGTCGAAGGCCCCCTGCTTGATCGCGGCGACCGCGGTGTCGATGCCGGGGAAACCGGTGACCACGAGCACTTCGCTGTCCGGGTTCTTGGACTTGACCGCGGCCAGCAGCTGCAGGCCCGACATGCGCGGCATCTTCAGATCGGTAACGACCAGTTCGAACTCCTGCCGCACCAACTGCTCGAGCGCCTCCTCGCCCGAGTAGGCGACCGTCGCCTGGTAGCCGGCGCGTCCGAGCAGGAACGCGCAGGAATCGGCCATGTCGCGTTCGTCGTCGACGACGAGGACCCTGGTCACCGGCTCGCTCACGAGGCCCGATGCCTCCCCTTGCGCGGCTTCTTGCCGGCGGCCTGGCAGCCGGCGCACAGCCCGAAGAGCTTCAGGCTGTGGCTCTGGATCAGGAAGCCGCGCCGCTGCGCCGCCTTCTCCTGCAACGCCTCGAGCGCGTCGTCCTTGAACTCGAGGATCACGCCACAGGCGTTGCAGACCATGTGGTCGTGGTGGTCGTGGCCCAGGACGTGCTCGAACTTGCGGCCGCCGTCACCCGTGTCGAGTCCGGCGACGAAGCCCGCGTCCTCGAGCAACTGCAGGGTCCGGTAGACCGTGGCCCGTGACACGTCCTGATCCTGACGCTGGCACAGGGCCAGCAGTTCGTCGGCGGCGAAATGCGCGTGGTGCGCGAACGCGACGCGCGTGACCAGCTGGCGTTGGCTGGTCCAACGATGACCCCGCTCGCGCATCGCCCGCTGGATCTGCTCGAGCTCCTCGACGCGGCTCATGGCGTCGGCGTCGGGTTCCCTATGTCCTTCCGATAGTGCATGCCCTGGAACTCGATCTTCGCGAGCGCACCGTAGACCAGCGCCCGGGCATCGGCGAGCGACTTGCCGAGGGCGGTGACCGAGAGCACCCGGCCGCCGTTGGTCAGCACGTCGGCACCCTTGCGCCGCGTGCCACCGTGGAACACCTGCAGCTCCGGCCCGCTCTGCACCTTGTCGAGGCCGTGGATCAGCAGACCCTTGGGGTAGTCGCCCGGGTAGCCGGCGCTCGTGGCGACGACGCAGACCGCGTAGCGCGGATCCCACTTCGGGGCCTCGAGCTGGTCGAGCGTGCCCTTGGCCGCATGCAGCAGGTACGGCAGCAGGTCGCTCTGCATGCGCATGAGCAGCGGTTGCGTTTCCGGGTCGCCGAGGCGGCAGTTGAACTCCAGCAGCCGCGGCCCGGCCGCCGTCAGCATCACGCCGGCGTAGAGGAAGCCGCGGAACACCCTGCCGTCCCGGTTGAGCCCGTGGATCGCCGGGAACACGATCTGGCTCTCGATCTGCCGCAGCGTGCGTTGGCCGAGCACGGGCACGGGCGAGATCGCGCCCATGCCCCCGGTGTTCGGTCCCTGGTCGGCGTCGAACACCTTCTTGTGATCCTGGGCTGGCTCCAGCGGCACGATCGTCTTGCCGTCCGTCAACACGATCAGCGAAGCCTCGGAACCGAAGAGCAGTTCCTCGAACACGACCGTGTTGCCGGCCGCGCCGAACCGCCCGCGCTCCATGATCTCCTCGACCGCGCTCATCGCTTCCGCGAGGGTCTTCGCGATCACGACACCCTTGCCGGCGGCGAGACCGGAGGCCTTGACCACGACCGGACCCTCGGCCCGGTTCTCGAGGAAGCCGAGCGCCGCCTGCGCCGAGTCGAAGGTCCAGAACCCCGGCGACGGGATCTTGTTGCGCCGCCCGAGTTCGCGCGCGAACGCCTTGCTGCCCTCGACCTCGGCCGCGGCCTTGCTCGGGCCGAACGCCAGCAGGGAAGCTGCGCCGAAGGTGTCGACCAGACCCAGGCAGAGCGGCTCCTCCGGCCCCACGACAGTCAGGTCGATCTTCTGCTGCTTCGCGAAGTCGCGCAGCTTGACGAGTTCGTGCGCCGGGATGTCGACGTTCTCGGCCACTTCGCCGGTGCCGGCGTTCCCGGGGGCACAGTAGAGCTTTGTGCACTGGGGCGATTGCCGGAGCTTCCAGCACAGGGCGTGCTCACGACCGCCGCTGCCGATGACCAGGATGCGCATTGGGGGCAGAGAATGTCAGCTGCTGCCGTGGGGTGGTCAACCGGATTGTGGGCTCTAATACGCCGCCGCGCTGCCCCCCGAGCGCGGATCCTGCACGGCCACCCGCATCCCGTCGCTCCGCACCTCGATCGCCGCGACCTGGCAGAACGTGACCGGCTTCGCAGCCAGCTTGTGCCCCATCTGCACGAGGCGCTGGCGCACGTCCTCGCTGAGCGCCAGGCGCTCGTAGCCGAGTTCCTCGGGCTTCCACTGGTGATGGATGCGCGGCGCCGCGATCGCGGTCTCGAGCGGCAGCTTGTGGTCGATCAGGTTCAGCAGCACCTGCAGCACGGTGTTCATGATCCGGCCACCGCCCGGCGTCCCCAGCACGTAGCGCAGCCGGCCCTCGCGCAGGACGATCGTCGGGGTCATCGACGAGAGCATGCGCTTCCCCGGCTCGATCTGGTTGGCCCTGCCGCCGACGAGGCCGTACATGTTCGGGCTGCCGGGCTTGGCCGAGAAGTCGTCCATCTCGTTGTTCAGCAGGAAGCCGGCGCCCTCGACCACGAGGCAGCTGCCAAACGTGCCGTTCAGGGTGGTCGTGCACGACACCGCGTTCCCCTGCGCATCGACGACCGAGAAGTGCGTCGTGTGGTCACCCTCGGGGGCTCCGGGCGGCCGGCCCGGGGCCACCTCGCTCGTGCGTTCCAGATCGAAGCCCGCGTGCAGCTGCTGCGCGTATTCCTTGCTCACGAGACCGGCGACCGGGACCTTGAAGAAGTCGGGATCGCCGAGCCACCGCGCGCGATCGGCGTAGGCCCGCCGCATGGCTTCGGTCAGCAGGTGGATCGTCGGCGACGAGCCGAAGCCGCTCGCGGCGAGGTCGTGCGGCTCGAGCAGGTTGAGCATCTGCAGCAGCGCGATCCCGCCCGAGGACGGCGGCGGCATCGAGATCACCTCGTGGCCGCGGTAGGTCCCGCGCAGCGGGGTCCGCTCGAGGCAGGTGTAGGCCGCGAGGTCTTCGGCCGTGATCAGACCGGCGGACTCGCGCATCGACGCAGTCAGCAGGCGCGCGGTCTCACCGCGGTAGAACCCGTCGAAGCCGCCGGCGGCGAAGCGCTCGAGGGTGCCGGCGAGGTCGCCCTGGCGCAGCTGCTCGCCCTGCTGCAGGGGGCGATCGCCCTTGAAGAACACCTTGCGGGTGGCGGCGAAGCGGCCCAGGTCCTTGGCTTCCGCGGCGAGTGCGGCCGCCAGGAACGAATCCACCACGAAGCCCTCGCGCGCGAGCCGGATCGCGGGAGCCGCGAGCTCGGGCAGCTTCCGGGTGCCAAAGCGCGCGAGCCCGGCCAGGAGACCGGCCGGGCTGCCGGGCACGCCGGCGGCGAGAGCCCCGATCCGGGCCTTGTCGTCGTCGACCGTGCCGTCCGCCTTCAGGAAGAGATCGCGGTGCGCCCGCGCGGGCGCCTTCTCGCGGAAGTCGAAGCAGGCCGTGGTGCCGTCGTGCATCCGCACGAGGAAGAACCCGCCGCCGCCGAGGTTCCCGGCCTGGGGATGCGTGACGGCCAGCGTCAGGAACACTGCGACCGCGGCGTCCATCGCGTTCCCCCCGCCGCGCAACACCTCGAGGCCGACGGCCGTCGCGTGCGGTTCGACCGTGGCGATCGCCCCCAGTTTCCCGCGGGCAACCAGGTCGTTCGGCGCCGGTGGCGCAGCCGCCAGCACGAGCAGGGCCAGCGCCGCGCCCGCCGCCGGCTTCACCGATGGCCTCCGAGGCCCTCCGCGACGGCGATGCCCAGGCTCTTCAGGTAGGCGAGCACGCGGTCGACCTCGACCGACTCACCGTCGAGCTCGAGGGCGACGAAGCCCCCCTCGTCGGTCACCGAGGCGCCGCGGATGTTGATCACCACGTTGAACTGCTTGTTCAGCTGGTAGAGCAACGGCTGCTTGACCAGCTCCTGGGTGAAATCGAAGTGGATGGTCTTCTTGATCTTCACGGGCAGCTGCAGAACTGGAGGTGACGGCGGGAATTGAACCCACATAGACGGATTTGCAATCCGTTGCCTAGCCATTCGGCCACGTCACCGTCCGAGTGAGGAGGCGGGACGGTAGGGACACCCCGCGGAGGGCGCAAGGGTGGAGTCCAGAGGCGATGCCGGCCCCGCGCAGCAGCGTGATCGTGCGGACCCGGGCGCCGCGTACAAGGGACGCCGTGAACCGGTTGCCGCTGCTGCTGCTCTCGCTCTTCGCCGGCTGCGTGCCAACGCGCCATGCGAGCCTGTCGATCCCCCTGTCCAGCCCGGATGGCAGGAGCCACACCAAGGCACTGGTCGAGCTGGACCTGGCCGAGCTCGCGCGCCGCATGGACGGCTTCGACCCGCTGCACCTCGGCATCTACACGCGCGGTCGCACGCCAGAGGCCATCGAACTCGTGGACCGGGATCGGGACGGCCGGCCGGACCTGGCCTGCTGCACCAGCGAAGTGGCCGCCGACGGCAGCACGCGGATTCTCGCGGTCTGTCCCGCCGAACCGACGTTCTGCACGATCGCGCGCGAGGGGCTGCCGCTGGCCACCCCGATCTGGGAGAAATCGCTGCGCTGAGCTGGAGCATGGCGGCGGCCAGGTCGTCTGCGTCCTGCCCCACGATCCAAGCCACGAACCGCACATGCACTGCCTGATCACCCTCGGTCTGTTCCTGCTGCCCGGTCCCCAGGATGCCGGCCCCCGATTCCTCGACTTCTCCGCGGCCTTGTCCCGGCGCGACGTCGTCGTCGCGATCGGCACCTTCGGCAAGGTGCAGGAAGGCAAACGCGAACGCATGAAGGACGGCGAAGCCCAGCTCGGCGAGGGCGGCATGG
>CAZSKV010000556.1:0-5252 GCA_964607495.1 uncultured candidatus Brocadiaceae bacterium | reverse complement strand
GTTCCCGCTGCTCCCGGATGCAGACGGCAGGCTCACCCTGCCCCTGGGCCAGGGGGCCCGGATCGTGCAGTTGCTGCGGCGCAGCGAGGGTCTGTTGCACACGAGCGAACACTGGCTGAGCACGAGCTCGGAGCCGGACCGCGCGCTGACGATGCCCACCGCGACCACGGACACGGTGACCGTCTGCGACCTCGCAGGCGCGCCGGTTGCGGCCGCCACCGTGCTGACACTCGAAGTCCGCGGGCAGGCGGTCACGGTCCGCGCCAGCGCGGGCACGGATCGCGACGGGCGGGCGCGCTACGCCCAGGTCGACACGAACGTCCCGACGACCCTGCTCGCACTCGGCGCCGACGGCGCGATCGGAGTCCTCGTCGTGCCGATCGGTGCCGTTGCGCCGCGGCTCGCGCTGCCCGGCTCGCGCCGCCTGGAGGTCGCCGTGCGCGACCAGATCGGCGCACCCCTGCCCGGCTTCGCGGTCGCGATCCACCCACAGGAATGGCCCTGGTTGCGCCGGCGCGCGTTCGCGGATGCGCACGGCAAGGCCGTCTTCACCGACGTGGGCCCGGGAACCCAGGTCGTGACGGTCGCCGAGCCCGGGTTCGTGGCCGAGGCCGTGCTCCTCGCCGCGGCCGCCGACGGCTCGAGCAGGACGACGCTCGTTGCCGACGCCGGCCGGCCGATCGTTGGCAAGGTCTTCGACGCCACCGCGCGCCCGGTGGCCGGCGCGCTCGTGGTGCTACGCGACACGTCGGGCCGCTGGGGCTTCGGCGAGCGGTCGACCACGACCGATGCCCAGGGCGGCTTCGTGTTCCTCGGCCTGCCCGACGACCTCTTCACACTCTTCGCCACGCGCGAAGTCGGCTCCAGCACCTGGTCGGCCAAGGTGCGCGGCGTGCAGCCGGGCGACACCGAATGGCGCCTCGACCTCAAGAGCGAGGACGTGCCCCTCCCGGGTGGCAAGCAGCCGTAGTACACGAACGCGGGCGGCGAGTGCGCTCGTCGCCCGCGTCACGCCGGCACAGGCGATCAGAGGCAGGGGATCAGCGGGTACGAAGCGCCGAGGATCGGCGCGTGCGGCACCTGCAGCCACTTCTCGAGCACCGTCGCATACATGCTGCGGAAGTCGGTGGTCTGGTTCGCGACGTAGCCGAAGTAGTGGTTCGCGTAGGGCGCGGTCACCGTGTTCAGGTCCGGGTACTTGCCGTAGAGGCCGCCGATCACGTTCTCACCGAGCATCCAGGCCAGGCTCTGATGCCCGTGGTCGGTCCCGACCGAGCCGTTCTCGCCCGTGCGGCGGCCGAACTCGGTGAAGAGCATGACCATCACGTCCGGGGCACGGCTCGGTGCCTGCAGGCGCACGTCGTCGAGGAACGCCTTGACGCTCTGCGAGACGCCAGCCAGGAGGTTGGCGAGCGTGCCGAGCGAGGGATTGCCGAGCTGCACCTCGTTCGCGTGGTTGTCGAAGCCGCCCGTGTTCAGGTAGTAGCACTGCGTCTGCAGGCCGTAGATCACGTAACGCGCGACCGTGCGCAGCGTCGTCGACAGCCCGCTGTTCGGGTAGAGGGCCTGCGGATGCGGCTGATAGCTCGCGCCGGTGTTCTGCAGCACGGCGCTGTCGTTGTTGGCGCCGATGATGCCGGCCGCCGCGTACTGCAGATTCGGGTGCGCGGTCGGGCGCAGGAACATCGCGTTCTGCTTGAGTACCGCGAGCGCCAGGTTGTTGTCGTTCGGGGTCCCGGCGTCGGCCGAGAACCGGAATGTCGCCGGGTTCGCGAGCACCGGCACGAGGGCGCCGTTGAACGCGGGGACCATCGACGTCTCGAGATCGATCGCCGGAATCTGGTAGCCCCCGGTGTAGGCATTCTTCAGCCACTTGCCGAGCCAGCCCTTGTCGACGAGGACGACGTTGCGGTCGGCGGCGTAGTAGATCTTCTCGGACTCGAAGTGCGAGAGGTTCGGGCTCGGATAGCCGACGCCCTGGATGATCGCGCACTTGCCGGCATCGTAGAGCGCCTTGAACGCAGCGAGCGACGGATGCCACTGCAGCATCCCGCCGGTCTGGATCGGCCCGAGCGTGCTTGCCGCCGGGATGCCGATGTTCGGCCGCGCCGTGAAGTACATCGGATGGTTCGGCGGCAGCGTGTTCAGGAAGTCGTAGCCGCCCCGCAGCTGCAGGATGACCACGATCTTGTTCGCCGCGGCAGGCGCGCCACCGAGGCCTTGCAACCACTGCGGCGCCAGCTGACCGGTAACGGCAGGCAGCGCGGCTCCAGCCGAGAGGCTGCCCTTCAGGAAGTCACGACGTGAGGTGTTCATGGTCAGGCCTCTCAGTTCATCTGGTATTCGGGGAGGGACAGAATCAGATGCACGAGCCCGCGCACCTTCTCGTTGATCTTGGCCGGGGTCAGCACGAACGGATCCGACCCGCGGTCGGCACGGTTCATGAAGTCGTAGAGCGAGTAGCGGACCTGCGGTGGCACGTCGCCATCGACCAGGATGCCGAGGAAGTGGTCGACGATCTCCTCCGCGGTCTGCAGGTTCATGCGCACGACCTCACGCGCCGGATCGAAGCGTGGCCACACGCCGGCCGTGCCGGAGACCTGCGTCAGCTCGGCCGCGAAGTTGCAGCGCGCGATCATCGCCTGGGTGCTGATCCAGTAGGTGCCGTCGTCGTAGCCCGCCGGGTTCGAGTAGCGCAACAGCGACCAACCCATGTCCTGCACGCGCTGGCCGAGGTTCACGAAGCGGTAGATCGGGGTGGCGGTGTTGCGGATCGCGTTGATCACGAACTCGACCGGGTTCTTGATCAGGACACGGCGCGCTGCGCTGCTGAAGAAGTAGTTGCTGCGCAGGACGATGTTCATCAACGCGCGGAAGTTGAAGCCATCGGCCCGCCAGCGCTTCGCGAGCTCGGTCACGAGCGCGGGATACGGGTTCTCGCTGACGAAGAACTTCCAGACCTTCGTCACCATGTATTCGGCGGTCGCCGGCCAGGCCAGCAACACGTCGATCAGCGAGTAGACCTCCTGTTGTCCGGCCGAGAGGATCGTCGACCCGAGCACGGTCTTGTTGCCGGTCACGTGCCAACTGGCGTTGTAGAAGAACCGGTTGTTGCCGGTCAGGGTCCACCCCGAGAGACAGCGGGCGGCTTGCACGACGTCGTTCTGGGTGTAGCCCCCGTTCACGCCCATCGTGTAGAGCTCCATGATCTCGCGAGCGTAGTTCTCGTTGATCGTGGGCACGCCGTTGACGAGTCGGCCGTTGATGTTGTTGTCGAGCCAGAGCAGCATCGCCGGGTCGGCCGTCACCTCGATCAGCATCTGGCGGAAACTGCCGAGACCGTGCCGCCGGAAGATGTTCGCGTGCGGCAGCTTCAACGGCACGTCGTTGATGGCCTCGCTGCCGACCGAGAAGTGATCGGTCAGGAACAGGACCATCTTCTCGCGCAGCTGATACGGCGTGTTCGCCATCTCGTTCAGCCACTGTCCGCGCTGCGAGGCCAGGTCATAGGTCAGGTTCAGGACCTCCCCGGTGGGAAGCACCTGCGTGCCGTACTCCTGCAGGCCGCTCGTCGGCGTCGTCAGCAGCAGGTCGACCGTGCGATCCATGCCCAGCGCGACGATGGCATCGATCTCCTCGGGACGCGCACCGAAGCCGGCGCGGCGCATCAGGTGCGCCGCCTTGGCGCGATCCCAGACGTCGGTGCCCGAAGGTGACCAAGGTGCCAGGTCGAAGTTGGGGTCTGCGAGCGACCCGCTGCCCGGCGCGATCGCCTGGGCCACTCCTTGTGTTGCGGTCTTGCCGTGCTGAGACATGGGATCTGTCCTCGTACCGGAGAAAGATGGGTTGGTTGCCACCCCAGAAACCTGATCCAAGGGGGCAGGCATCGAACGGAACGTCGTCAAGTCTAGGGACGTGGTGTCTCCAGGCCACCCCCCAGCCGGCGCGGGACTGCAACCTCTTTGTCTCCAACCCGGAGACATGGGTCACCGCCAGGACCGGGCAGGTTCAGAACAGCAACGTGGCCAGGCGCCTGCGGCAGGTTTCCGCCTGGTCGTCGTCGGCCGGCAGGTACTCGAGTCCGAACAGCGTCGCGCGGCGCGCCATCCCCCCACCGAAGGCCTTGTCTGCGGCCACGGATTCGAGCAGGTGCTCCAGGCAGGCGGTCAGGTTCCCCGCCAGGAACGCCGCTCGCGCCGCCGCGAGCGCGGCCGCGGCCGGTTCGGCGCCGGCGGTGCCTGCCTGCAGCCAGGCGATGCCATCGCGGAGTCGGGCGACGTTGGCTTGCAGGTCGTCTTCGGCCGGGATCTTGGCCAGCGCCGCCTCGGCTGCCGCGAACTCGCCGGCGCGAATCGCCTCCTTGGCCGCCTCGAAGCGTGCCGCGGGGGTGTCGGCGGCGGGCTTCGCGGGCTCGGCCTTCGCCGCCTCGGCCGCCGCTGGCCGGATCCCAGCCTGGGCCAGGAACGCCTCGAGCTCACGCTCCCCGACGGCGCCGGTGATGGCGTCGACCGGGCGGCCACGGTGCAGCAGCACGAGGAACGGGATGCTCTGCACCTGGAAGGCGTAGGCGAGCTCCTGCTCCTTGTCCGAGTCGACCTTGCCGAGCACGAAGGCGCCGCCGTACTTGGTCGCGGTCTGCTCCAGGAGCGGTGCCATCGCCTTGCACGGGGCACACCACTCCGCCCAGAAGTCGAGCAACACGGGCGTGCGCAGCGAGCGCTGCAGGGCCTCCTTCTGGAAGTTCTCGACCGTGACCGTCAGGACATGGCTCTCGGGCATGGCCTCATGCTGGGCCATCGCCCAGGGTCAGATCAAGGCTTGGCTGCCGCCGCCTGGCGTTGCGCCCGCTTCAGGCCAGCATCTGGCCGCTGAGCACGAAGCGCATGACCTCGATCAGCAGCACGCCGAGCAGCACCGCGAACACGAAGCAAACGGCCATCACCAGCGAACCGACGGTAGTGGCCCGCAACAACCATCGCGTCGCGCCGAACCAGATGCCGGTGTTCAGCAGCAGCGCCGCCACCACGAAGCCGAGGGTCAGCGGTGCGAGCGACACTTCGATCGCCGTGATCCCGAACAGGATCGCGGCGAGCGCGGAGCAGCGTCCGAACGAGCGCTGTTCGATTTCCGCCATCTTGGCCGCGGCCTGCAGCACCAGCACGAGCACGACGAGAGCCGCCGCGCCGACGCTCGCGCGATGACCGGGAGCCGGCATGATCCAGACGTAGCGGTCGAGCAGCCGGACCAGGTGC
>CAZSKV010000555.1:0-4813 GCA_964607495.1 uncultured candidatus Brocadiaceae bacterium | reverse complement strand
CGGCCGGGCAGGTCGAGAAGGCGATCCAGCCGAGGTCGCCGCTGTCCGGGTCGCGCGCGAGCAGCACGAGCCCGCCGACGTACTCGGGCTCGCCGGTCGCGTTGCGGTACTCGAGGGCCGGTTGGCTCACGGGCATCGGGCGGGATGCGAGCGCCTGCTTCAAGGTCTCGAGCTCCTGGTCCTTGGACCTGTTGGCCGCGTCGAGGAACAGGATCCGCTGCCTCGCGGCGTGCAGCTCGGCCTGCGGATCCGGCGTGGTCTTGCCCGGATCCTGGCGGCACGCGACGAGGGTTGTCAGGAGCAGGGCGGCGACCTTGGAGCTGTGCATCAGGGAGCGGGGTTCGGTGCGCGTGGGACGGTTCTCGGGAGGGATGCTCACCGTGCAAGGCGCTTGAGCAGTTGGACCTGCCCGGCATGGTAGAGATCGTGGGCAGCGACGCCGGCGATCTGCTCGGCGTTGGTCCACTTGCCGCTCGGCGAGCGCGCGCGCAGCGTCCGCAACGGCAGCTTCCGCGTGCAGGCGACCAGCAGCGCATGCTGTGCGTCGAGGAGCGCGATGTCCGCCGCCAGGGCCTGCGCGTCCGGGGTCGCGGGCAGGCGCGGCCAGTTGCTGGGGCGCCGCGGGAACGCCGCGCGCCGGCCGCCTTCGATCCGGTTGCGCACCGTGTACTTCCAGTACGCGGTGTGCAGGATCAGCTCCCAGACGCAGTGGCGGCCCGGCGTCGGCCGCCAGAGCGCCTGCGCCGGCGTGAGCCTGCGCAGCGCGCCGCGCAGGGTCGTGCCGTGCCAGGAAGGCCCGAAGAATGCGCGGTCGAGCAACTTGCAGAGTTCGGAGGCCGTGCTCACGTGGGGTTCTCCGGTTTCTGGCCGCGCCGGCGGGCGACCCGCCACCACAGGACGCCGCCAGCCACGCCGACGAGGAGCAGCGGATTCAGCACCATGCGCAGCAGGCCGCCCGCGGCGGGGGCGAGCGGGGCGATGCGGGTCACAACCACCGCGATCACGCCGAGCCCCAGCACGAAGAGCAGGAGTTGCAGCGCGAGCCTCACCGCAGCACGCCAAGCGCCCTGCCGACCTTGGTGAACGCCGCGACCGCATCGTCGAGATCGGCGATCTCGTGGGCGGCGCTGATCTGCACGCGGATGCGCGCCTGGTCCTTGGGCACGACCGGGAACGAGAAACCGATCACGTAGACGCCCTCGTCGAGCAGGCGCCTGGCCATCTCGCCGGCGAGACGCGCATCGCCGAGCATGATCGGCACGATCGGGTGGATGCCTTCCTTGAGCGAGAAGCCGGCCTTGCCCATCGCCTGGCGGAAGTGGCGCGTGTTGCGCTCGAGCTTGTCGCGCAGGGCGGTCGTGCCCATCAGCCGGTCCAGGCACGCGAGCGTCGCGCCGACGATCGCCGGCGGCACCGTGTTGGAGAACAGGTAGGGGCGCGAGCGCTGCCGCAGCAGGGCGATGATCTCCTTGCGCCCGGTCGTGAACCCGCCAGCCGCGCCGCCGAGCGCCTTGCCGAGCGTCGAGGTGATCAGGTCGATGCGGTGCTGCACGCCGTGGTACTCGGGCGTGCCTCGGCCGGTCGGTCCGAAGAAGCCGGTCGCGTGCGAGTCGTCGACCATGACCAGCGCCTGGTAGCGCTCGGCGAGGTCGCAGATCTGCGGCAACCTGGCCACGTAGCCGTCCATCGAGAAGATCCCGTCGGTCACGATCATCCGTGAGCGCTGCTGCTGCGCCTCCTGCAGGCAGCGCTCGAGATCCTGCATGTCGCCGTTGGCGTAGCGGTAGCGCACGGCCTTCGCGAGGCGCACGCCGTCGATGATCGAGGCGTGGTTCAGCGCATCGGAGATGATCGCGTCCTCCTCGCCCATCAGGACCTCGAACACGCCGCCGTTCGCGTCGAAGCACGACGTGTAGAGGATCGTGTCCTCGGTGCCGAGGAAGGTCGAGAGCTTCTGTTCGAGCTGCTTGTGGATGTCCTGCGTGCCGCAGATGAAGCGGACCGAGGACAGGCCGAGGCCGTGCGTGTCGATCGCCTGCTTGGCCGCAGCGCGCAGCCCCTCGTCGCTCGAGAGGCCGAGGTAGTTGTTCGCGCACAGGCAGAGCACCTTCCTGCCGCCGACCAGGATGTGCGCCCCGGCCGGGCTCGCGAGCACGCGTTCATCCTTGAATGTGCCGGCCGCCTGGATCGCGGCGAGCTCCTGCTCGAGACGTTGCTTGATCGTGTACATCGTCGGTTCCGGTTCAGCGTCCGTGCGGGTAGAGCACGACCTTGCCCTCGAGACCCTTCGCGAAGCGGTCGAGGCCGGTCGCGAAGTCCTCGAGCGGCGCCGTCATCGTCACGAAGTGGGTGACGTCCATGCCCCGCTGCAGCAGGTCGAGCATCTTGTTCCAGGTGGCGAACATCTCGCGGCCGATGACCGCGTGCAGGGTCAGGCCCTTGAAGATGAAGTTCTTGCCGAAGCCCTCGATTCCGACGACGTCGCCCTTGGGGATCCCGAGGTGCACCACGTGGCCGGCGGCCCGCGTAAGCTGGATCGCGTTGTTGATGCCCGTCGGGTGACCGGACATCTCGAGCGCGACATCGACCCCGCCCTCGGTCGCGGCGACGATCAGCTGGATCGGGTTCTTGCGGCCGTCGACGAGCGTCACCTTGCTGCCGACGTCGCGGCGCTGGCGCCATTCCTCGGCCCTGCCCAGCGCCTTGTCGGAGACGTCGACGACGAAGAGGTGCTTGCAGCCGGCGAAGAGCACCACCTCGGCGCACATCGCCCCGATCGGACCGTAGCCGACGATGGCGACCGAGCGCCGCTCGACCGGGACCTTGAGCGCCGTGTGCACGGCATTGCCGAGCGGGTCGAGGATCGCGCCGACCTGCTGCGGCAGCGAGGCCGGCAGCTTGACGACGTTGCTCGCCGACACGATCGCGAACTCGGCGAACGCGCCCGGCAGGTTCACGCCGCGGATCCTGGTCTTCGAGCACGCGTGGTACTGGCCGTCCAGGCAGGCCGGGCAGTGGTAGCAGACCTCGTGCATCTCGGCGCTGACGTAGGTCCCCGGCTGCAGATCCGTGACCTCGCGGCCGACCTTGTCGACGAAGCCGCAGAACTCGTGCCCGAGGATCACCGGCGTGGCGACGATCTCGCGCATCGACGCGTCGTCCGAGCAGATGTGCACGTCGGTGCCGCAGATGCCGGCCGCCGCGACGCGGACCCGCACCTCCTTGGGGCCGGGCTCGGGTACCGGGACGTCGGTGCGGAAGCGGAACTTGCCGGGAGCGTAGAGCTCGACGGCCTTCATGGTCGTCATCAGGGATTGGGCTCGCTGGGGTGGGCGGCGGATTCTCGGCGTTGACCTCGAGCTTGTCGATGAGGCGCCGGCGGCTATCACTCTCGCATGCGAACCCCTGGTCGCCTCTTGCTCCTGGCCGTGCTGGCCGCCTGCGCGGCGCCGCCCGAACCGCCCGACTACGCGCCGCGTCCGGTCCGGACCCTCGCGACCTTCGAGGTGCGCCAGGACGGCAGGTATCTCGGCTCGCTCAAGGAGCTCGAGATCGTCGACCCACGCGGCCCGGTGCGCTTCTTCCGCGTCGAGAACGCCGATCGCCAGTACGTCGGCTTCGCCGACGCCGCCGGCCGGTTCTACAAGCAGGTGCCGTTCCACGAGCGCGAGCAGTTCCTCGGCATCTACCCGATGGAAAGCGGCCTCGCGCTGCTCTACGAAGTGGAAGCGCCGCTGACTGTCGCCGCCACCGCCACGAAGAAATGACGTCGAAGAAAGACAAACCCCGCCCGAGGAAGCCGGTCTCCGCGTCACGCGTCGAGATGACCGAGATCGTGTTCCCGAACGACGCCAATCCGCTCGGCAACGTGATGGGCGGGCGCGTGATGCACTGGATCGACATCTGCGCGGCGATCGCGGCCGGCCGCCACGCCAACACCCCGGTCGTGACCGCGAGCGTCGACAAGATCGACTTCCATCGCCCGGTGCGCGTCGGCGGCGTGCTCGTGCTGCTCGCGTCCGTCAACTACGCCGGGCGCACCTCGATGGAGGTCGGGGTCAAGGTGTTCAACGAGGACCGCGCGACCGGCGGCCGCAGCCATGTGGCGTCGGCCTACCTGACCTTCGTATCGCTCGATCCGGACACCCACACCCCGCGCACGGTCGCCGAGGTCGTGCCCGAGAGCGCCGACGAGGTGCGCCGCTTCGCGCAGGCCAAGGCCCGCCGCGCGGCCAGGCTCGCGACCGTCCGTGACGCCTGAAGTTGTTTCCGGCCCGCTGCCCACCTAGATTGGCCCGCCGCGCATGTTCGAGGACTTTTCACCGAAGGCCGT
Organism: uncultured candidatus Brocadiaceae bacterium; assembly: GCA_964607495.1. Lineage (GTDB taxonomy): Bacteria > Planctomycetota > UBA1135 > UBA1135 > UBA2386 > CAZSKV01. Next base: position 480 of record CAZSKV010000555.1, on the reverse strand, counting down.
CAAGGCCATCAAGGCTGCCGAAGAGCTCGCCACCCGACTCGGTGACAAGTCGGTGGCGACCGGACACCTGATCTACGGCCTCACGCTGGACCAGAGCGTCTGTCTCTTCCACATCTTCAAGGACCTGAACGTCGATCCGGAGATGTTCGCCGGCTACGTCGAGAGCCTGCCGCGCGAGCCCGAGGTCATGAGCGGCGCGCCCTTCAACCGCCACGTGCTCACGGTCTTCGACCGCGCGCGCGAGACGCGGCAGAAGCTCGGCGCCAAGCTGGTCGAGCCCGAACACCTCGCGGTCGCGATGATGTCGGTCAAGTCCGGCTCGTGCTACGAGACGCTGAAGGAGTTCTCGGTCGATCCGGACTACGTGCGCATCCTGATCATGGAGGCGCTGGGGCTCGAGGCGGAAGAGGCGCCGGACTGGTACTGAGGTCACGGTCCTGCTCCTGGGATCAATCCACGATCCGGCGCAGGCGATCTGCG
>CAZSKV010000554.1:0-4138 GCA_964607495.1 uncultured candidatus Brocadiaceae bacterium | reverse complement strand
AGACGCGGGCGTCGGCGACCTGCGAGCTCGGCACCGAGTTGTCCTTCGAGACGTCGAGCGGACGCACGATGCCGCTGATGCGGAAGGTCTTCTCCTCGTCGTCGACCCTGACGATGCGCGACCCGGCCACGACCAGGTTCCCGTTCGGCATCACATCGATCACGATGACCGCGATCTTGGCCTCGACGTTGCTGTCCTTCTCCTGCTTGGCGTTGCCCTCGTGCGACCGCTCCTGCCGGATGTCGATCTTGGGCAGCGTGTTGTCAGGGAACATGTTGTCGTCGAGCGTGAATGCCTCGAGCCGGGCCGCGAGACCCGTCTTGGTCATGCGGTTGAGCTTGTCCTCCTGCTTGATCTTGGTGGTCTCCCGGATCACGACCGTCAGGATGTCCCCGATCGCGGATGCACGGGTGTCGGCGATCAGAGACACGCTCTTGCGCGCGTGCTTGTAGAGGTTCTGCGCGGGCGCGAGCAGCGCGAGCAACAGGACGGCGAGAGGGATCGAGATGGTGCGCATGGGGTTGGCTGCTCCTTCACTGCGGTTCCACGGCGACGACACCATGGCCTTGCACGACCGCGGCCAGCACGCGCTGCGAGGTCAGGTTGCGCACGGCGACCAGCGTGCCGACGGCTCCGTCCTGCTCGGCGATGCCCTTCGTCGCGACCTTGACGCGTCCCTTCTGCGAGACGATGGTCACGAGGTCGCCGCGCCGCACGACTGCAGGGGCGGCGACGTCCTGGGGCTGGAGCAGACGGTTCGCGGTCAGGTTGCGGGCGGAAACCATGCCGGTGACCGCTTCCGGCGAGTCGACGAAGAGGGCGTTGCCGAGCTGCACCTCGACGCGCTTGAGGGCGACGTTCTCGCCCGTCAACGGCTGGCCGCGCGGCACAGGGGCCGTGACGACCAGGGCCTGGCGGTAGCGCCGCAGCTTGTAGGGCACGGGGATGGTCTTCCAGGGCTCGCCATCGACGAGCACGCGCACGTCGACGATCGCGCTCTTCGCCTCGAGCCGGCCGTTGCGAACCTCGGCGGAAAGGTCGTATCCGGTGCGTCCGGGCGGCACGTGCTGGATCGCGAGCGAGCCGGCCTCGGCTTCGATGTCGGCGTCAGCCTCGAGGGCGAGGGCAGCGCGCAGCACGCCATCTGCGGCCTCGAGCACTTCACGGGCCTGCAGGAGCGCGAACGCCGGAACCAGCGCGACTTCGCGGGCTCCGAACACATGCACCCGGTCGGTGGCGACGCCGGCGGCGAGCAGGCGCTGGCCGAGCTCCTCGCGCGTGACGACGCGCGTGTTGCCGAGGGCCGGCCGCTTGCCGATCGAGACGCGTCCGATGCGGTCGCGCAGCTCCGCATCCGAGCACGTGACGTCGGCGAAGTCGCGCAGCTGCACTTCGATGCCACGCACCATGATCTCGGGGCGCAGCTCGAGACGGATCTCGTCGCCACCGCCGAACGCGAGCAGGAGGGTGAGGAGGGTGCTCATCGGCTCACCGGACGATGCTCGTGGCGACCGAGAGCATCTGGTCGCTGGCCTGGATCGCGCGGCTGTTCACCTCGTAGGCACGCTGCGCAACGATCAGGTTGACCAGCTCGTTGACGATCTCGACGTTGCTGCGCTCGATGAAGCCCTGCTTGAGGTAGCCGAGACCGTTCTGGCCCGGCAGACCCTGGATCGGCGTGCCGGAGGCCGCGGTCTCCTGGACGATGTTGCCGCCTTCGGCGCGCAGGCCCGAGGGGTTGATGAACTTCGCCATCTGGAACTGCCCGAACTGCGTCGTCGTCTCGGGGGACCCAGCCGTGCGGCCGGTCACGCGACCCTCGGGATCGATGTTCACCTCGAGGGTGTCCTGCGGAAACGTGATCTCCGGTTGCACCACGTAGCCCGAGCCGGTGACCAGCTTGCCGTCGGCGTTGACGTGGAACTGGCCGTCGCGCGTGTAGCCGGTGGTCCCGTCCGGCAGCAGCACGATGAAGAGGCCGTCGCCGTCGAGCGCGACGTCGAGATTGCGGTTCGAGTTCTCGAGCGTCCCTGGCGAGTAGATCTTCGTCGTGCCCGCGAGGCGCGATCCCGAGCCGATCTGGATGCCGATCGGACTCGCCGTGCCGCCGGCGTCGCGCTCGAGACCGGGCGACTTGGGCGTGACGTAGAGCAAGTCCTCGAACGAGGCCTGGGTCTTCTTGAAACCGGCCGTGTTCACGTTCGCGATGTTGTGCGCGATCGTGTCGACCATCGTCTGCTGCGCCTTCATTCCGGTCGCAGTCGTGTAGAGACTCTTCAGCATGTGAGTGTGCTTCCCCTTGTGTTGTTCAGGCGCGGCCCATGGACTGCGAGAATTGTTCCTGCAGGCGCGCGACGGTTGTCATCGCCTTCGACGTCGCCTGGAATGCGCGCTCGACGACCAGCATCTGCACCATCTCCTGGATGCTGTCGACGTTGCTCTGCTCGAGGAATCCCTGGCGGATGGAGTTCGTCGGCGCCGAGATCGGCGGCTGGCGCGTTGGATCGCGGAACGCGCCCTTGCCGACCGGTTCGAGCGTGCTCGGATCCGTGACGCGGAACGTGCCGAGCGTGCCGAACACGCGCTCGCTGTCCTTCGCGTCCACCAGCGCGCCGCTGCTGCGCACGATCAGGGTCGAGGGCATCGCGCCGTCGCCGGTCGCCAGCGAGATCTCGGCGCCGGAAGGATCGAGAAAGCGCCGCCCATCGGGCGTCGTCAACCGACCGAGGGAGTCGATCAGCATCTGGCCCTTGCGGGTGTAGAAGGCGCTGCCGTCGTCGCCCTTGATGCGGAAGTAGAGCTTGTCGTCGCCCTCGATCGCGATGTGCATGTTTTCGCCGGTGGGCTTGACCTGGCCTGCGCTCATGTCGCCGCGCTCGGCGTAGACGACGGTCGGGAGCTGGACCCCGAGCATCGAGTCGAACGACGATGGAGCCGTGGTCGCGTAGCTCGCCCGGCGCTTGAACCCCGCGGAATCGATGTTCGCGAGGTTGTGCGCGATCGCGGCTTGTGCATCGGCCAGATAGGCCATCCCACGCACCAGAGCGACTTCGGCGTAGCCAGGCATGGTTCAGCTCATCCGACGATGTTGACGAGTTCCGCGAGGATCTCGTCGGTCGTGGTGATCACGCGCGAGCTGGCCTGGAAGCCGCGCTGGGCTTCGATCAGGTCGACGAACTCCTTCGCGATGTCGACGTTGCTGTTCTCCAGCGATCCCGGACGGATGATGCCCGCGCCGGCGGCGCCGGCGGTCGTCGCGATCGGATCGTCCGAATTCGGCGACTCGACGAAGAGCGTGTCGCCCTGGCGCAAGAGACCGGCGTCGTTCGGGAACACCGTGATGCGCAGCGTGTCGAGGGTCTGCGTCTTGCCGTTCGTGTAGTAGCCGACCAGGTTGCCCTGCGGATCGAACGCCGTGGACAGGAGCGTGCCCGCCACGAACCCATCCTGGTCCGTCGCGGCCACCGTGGCCTTGCTGCCGAGCATCGACACGCCGTCGAACGCGCCGCTCGTGCCGAGGTTGATCGCGATGTCCTGTGCGCCCGAGATGCCGTTGAACTGGAAGGTCAGGGTGTTCGAGCCCCCGCCGATCACGTTGAACGAGCCATCCGCGTTGAAGCGGATCGTCGAGATCGAGTTGCTCGTGATCGTGCCGTCCGCCGCCGGCATCGTCGCCGCCAGGTCCCAGACCGTGTCGTCCGTGGCCGTACGCGTGAACTTCAGGGTGACCGGATGCGTGCGGCCGAGGCTGTCGACGACGTCGATCGAGGTCGTCGCGGTATCGGGTCCCTTGCCGTCCTGCGTGACCTTGAAGCTCGGATACGAGGCGCCGCCGGTGTTGCCGGTCGCGTCGCCGATGAAGAGGCTCATCGTCGCCGCGCCCTTGTTGACGGCGGTGAACTTCAGGGTGCCGTCGGCCGCGATCGCGACCGTCCCCTGCGCCGGATCGACCGCGGCATTGACGAAGTCGCGCAGGTCGGCGAGCGTCGTGCCGTCGTTCGCGGCGCCGTAGACGAAGGTGTCGGAGAAGCGCGAGCCGTCGGCGTTGGTGCCCGACACGACGATCTGGTCCCCGTTCTGGTAGTTCGCGCTGCGCGCCGTCAGCGAGTTGAGGGACGTCGTCGCCGAGGCTGCGGTC
>CAZSKV010000553.1:0-9776 GCA_964607495.1 uncultured candidatus Brocadiaceae bacterium | reverse complement strand
AGCTGCAGGAGAACCCTTTCCTCGAGGAGCCGGAGAAGGTCGCCGCCGAGACCAGCCAGCGCGAGGAGGGTCGTACCGCCTCGCAGGCCCCGGAGTCCAAGGAGGCCCTGCTCGAGACCAGCGTCGACCATCTCGAGCGTGACTTCGCGCAGGAACTCGACCAGCTCGAGGCCCGCACCGAGAAGTTCTCCGTCATCTCCCGACCGCGCAACGAGGGCGGCGAGGATGGCGACAAGAAGTTCGAGGCGATCTACAACACGCCCGACCCGGGCATCTCGCTGCCCGAACACCTGCTCGCCCAGGCCCGGATGCTCGAAGCGCGTCCCGAGCTCCTGCGGGTGATCGAGCACATCGCCTACTCGCTCGACGAGAACGGGCGCCTTGCCGACACGCCGGAGCAGATCTCCCAGTACCTGATGGTGCCGATCCCGCTGGCCGAGGAGGCGCTCGCGATCGTGCGGCAGATGGACCCGCCCGGCATGGCGGCGCGCGACCTCAAGGACTCCCTGCTGATGCAGCTGGAGCGCATGGGCTATGTGCGGCCGCTGACCTTGGAGCTGGTGCGCAACCATCTCGACGACCTCGCGCTCAACAAGCTGCCGAAGATCGCCAAGGAGACCGGCCACGACATCGAAGCGATCAAGGAGAGCCTGGAGTTCCTGCGCACCCGCCTGAACCCGCATCCTGGCTCCGCCTTCGCCCACGAGTCGAACCAGAGCGTCGCTCCCGATGTAATCGTCGAGGAGATCGACGGCAGGTTCGAAGTGCGCACCGAACGCGGCGGCATCCCCGAACTGGGGATTTCGCCGGTGTATCGCTCGCTGCTCAAGGAGGCGAAGACCGACCCCAAGATCTACGACTACCTGCGCAAGAAGATCGAGTCGGCGAAGTGGTTCATCGAGGCGGTCCACCAGCGGCAGTCGACGATCCAGCGCATCGCGACCGAGATCGTCGAGCGGCAGAAGGAGTTCCTGCGCCACGGCGTCCAGCACCTGCGGCCGATGAAGATGCAGGAAGTCGCCGATGCGGTCCGCGTGCACATCTCGACCGTCAGCCGGGCGATCTCCGGCAAGTACATCCAGACGCCGCAGGGGATCTTCGCGATGAAGCGCTTCTTCTCCGGCGGCACGGTCTCGGATTCCGGCGAGCACGTCAGCCAGCAGGCAGTCAAGGACTCGCTGCGCGAGATCGTCGAGAAGGAGGACAAGCAGCGTCCGCTCTCCGACGACGAATTGGTCGCGCGCCTCTCCGAGCGCGGCGTGCACATCGCCCGCCGCACGGTCACCAAGTATCGCAAGGCGCTGGGCATCGAGTCCTCGAGCCGGCGCAAGATCTTCTGATCACCCCCCCGTCCCACGCATGGCAATCCGAGTCACCGAAGCCAGGAAAGGCATGGTCATCCTCTACGAGGGCGAGCTCTACCAGATCGCCCGCTACGAGCACGTGACCCCCGGCAACTGGCGCGCAATCAACCACCTCTATCTGAAGAACCTCAAGACCGGCCGGCAGAAGGAAGTCCGGATGAACTCCGGCGACATGATCGAGCCGGTGTTCCTCGAGAAGAAGACCTGCCAGTACCTCTACAAGGACTCGACCGGCTACGTGTTCATGGACAACGACAGCTACGAGCAGTTCACGCTGGCTCCCGAGCTCGTCGCCGATGCCCTGCAGTACATCACCGAGAACTCCAACGTCGAAGTCGTGTTCAACGAGACCGAGGCCGTGACGGTCGAGCTGCCCCCCACGGTCACGCTGACGGTCGTCGAGGCCGAGGAAGCCGCCAAGGGCAACACGGTCACGAACCTGCAGAAGCTGGCCAAGGTCGAGACCGGACTCGAACTCAAGGTGCCCGCGCACATCAAGAAGGGCGAGCGGATCAAGCTCTCGACCGAGACCGGCGAGTTCCTCGGCCGCGCGAGCGACTGAGCCGGAGCCGCGGGGCATCGGGCGTCGCAGCGGTCAACCCAGGCGCGCGAGGATCTCACGCCGCGCAAGGCCCCGCTCGCGCACCAGACGCGCGACCTCGTCGGCCTCGGGACGGCGCGCGACAGTCCCCGACGGCAGCCGCGCGCACTTGAAGCGCACCGGACCGAACTCGGTCGCGATCGTCTCCTCCCAGCGTTCGAGCACCTGCCGCCCGCACACGTGATAGCGCAGGCCGAGCGTGGTCGATTCTTCGAGCAGGAAGCCGGCGATCGCCTCCCGGCGCGCCGCGTCGACCAGCACGGTCAACACCTGCGTCGGGCGGCCCTTCTTGCCCGTGGCCGGCGTCACGAACGCGTCGACGGCGCCGCGCGCGAGACAGCCAGCGAGCAGATAACCGAGTTCCTCGCCGGTCGCCGTGTCGAGGTTGCAGCGGATCTCGATCACTTCGGCAACAGCCCCGGACCCGCGGTCGTCTCCGAGCGTGATCCGCAGCAGGTTGGGCATGTCGTCCGGGTCGCGCGTTCCGGCGCCATAGCCCGCGCGCTCGGGCACCCAGGCGTGGCGCGGCTCGTACCCGGCCACGAGCACGCGCAGCAGCGCGGCCCCGGTCGGCGTCGTGCGCTCGCCGGCGAGCGTCGAGCGCACCGGCATGCCAGAGACCAGCGCCAGCGTGCCCGGGGCGGGCACGGGCATGGTGCCGTGGGCACAGCGCACGCTGCCCGAGCCGAGCTCGATGCTGCTCGCGTAGTAGCGCTCGATGCCCAGCCGATGCGAGCCGAGCACCGTGCAGACGATGTCGACGATCGTGTCCTCGGCCCCGACCTCGTGGAAGTGCACCTGTTCCGGGGTCGTGCCGTGCACTGTGGCCTCGGCCTTGGCAAGCTCCAGGAAGACCGCCTCCACGCGCTCTCGGACCGGTCCGGGCAGGTCGGCCCGGCGCACGAGCGCCAGACAGTCGGCGAGCCCCCGATGCGCTCCATGCTCGACCGGCACGGGCTTGCGCCTGGCGACCACGCCGGGGACCGCGATCGTCCCGGGGGTCACGACCTGGAACCAGGTTCCGGCCAGCGTCTGGCGCTGCACCCTTTGCGCCCGCACTTCGACACCCGGCAGACCGAGCGTGGCCACGGTGCGTTCCAGGTCAGCCAACGGCAGCCCGAGGTCCAGTAGCGCCCCCACCCACATGTCCCCGGCCACGCCGGAGAAGCAGTCCAGGTATGCGATCCGCATGGCCCCCCGTCTAAGCGATTCCGGCCGCCGCATAAATGCCTTGGAGTCGGCGCGGGCTCCGGGGTGCCCGGGGCCGGCAGCCAGGGAACGGGCTTTGCTGGAGGCTGAGGCCTTGACCCACTGGCGGTGCCGAGATCTAGAGGCCACGATCTACCAGCCGGTGCCAAGGCCGCAAACCGATGCCTGATTCCGCACAGCGAACTTGCGAAGCCGCACGACGGGGAGCGTCCCTGGCGCTGCTGGTCGCTTGCTTCGCCCGGCTCGGCAGCGGGCAGGGCCCCGTGGAGGTCCCGCCGCTCGGGGAACTTCGCCCGATCGTGATCGAGCAGCTCTCGAGCCCCGATCCGATCGCGCGCGGCGAGGCCGCGTTGCTGCTCGCGGCCGCGCACGAGGCCGATGCCTACCAGCACATCCTGCCGATCGCCCGCGACCCTGCCGGGGAGGCCCGCATGCGTGGCCTGCTCGCGCTCGGCCATCTGGGGACGCCGGGGACCGCAGCCGTGCTCAGCGCGGCCGCCCGCGACGCGGCTCGCGCCAACCGCGAACGCCTGGCCGCGGCGTACGCCTTGGGACTCCTGGCGGACGACCAGGCTGGCCTGACGGCCGACGAGGTGTTCCACGGCACTGGCGGATCCGGTTACCGCCGCAACCGGGAGCTGCTGCAGGCGTTGCTGCTCGGTCTCGCGCAGGGTGTGCATCCGCAACGCGCCACGCGGCTGCGCACGCTGGCGAGCGACCCGAGCAATCAGGTCGCCGAGATCAAGGAGCTCGCGCTGCGGGCCTTGGCGCGCACCCCCGGTGCCATGGATGGCGAAACGCTCGACCTGCTGCTCGAGAGCCGCGATCCGCAGTGCCGCGCCGGCGGGCTCGAGCTGCTGGCCACTGGCCTCGTGCTCCCGCGCGCAGCCGACGTGCTCACGGCCGAGAAGCTGTCCCGCAAGGACCCCCAGGCGGCAGTGCGCGCCGCGGCGCTGCGGGCGTTGCTGCACTTCCGGCAGCCCGTGGCGCTCGAACTCGGGCGCGCGGCGCTGCGCGCGAACGATCCCGTCGAGGCCGCTGCGGGAGTCCGCATCTGTCTGCAACTCGGTGGCGGCCTCGCCCGTGCCGACACCGAGATCGCGATCACCGCGACGCGGGGCCGGGACCGGCAGCTCGCGATGCTGCAGGCCTACACGGGCAGACCTTCGGACACGTTCCGGGCCGCGTGCCAGGCCCTGGCCACCGATCCCGCGAACCCGTGGTTGCTGCGGGCACGGGCCGCGGCGGTGTTCGCCGCTCCGGTGGATCCGCGTGGCCGCGTGCTGCTGACCGACCTCTTCCTCGAGACCCGCGAACCGCAGGCGCTCGCCATCCTCGCGCAGGCGCTCGCGCGCGGCGAGGACCTGCCGGACCTGCCCGCCCGTCTCGAGCGGACCGAAGCTGCAGCAGACTCGCATCAGCTCCCGTCGCGACTCGCCGCACTCGTGCTCGCGAACTACCCGGGGGCGGTGGCGAAGTGCCAGGCGCTGCTCGCCGACGTGCACACGCCGGGCGAGGCGAGCGCCGTGCTGCTGCGCGCTATGCGGGCAACCCGGCTACAGGGCCCGAGCGGGCGGGAGCTCGAGCTCGTCGCCCCGGAACTCGCCCAAGTGTTGCGCTGATCCGCCGGTCGGGGACCGGCCGCGGACACACCGTCCGGCAGGCTCAGTACTTCGCCATCGCCTTCTTCCAGGCCACTTCGAGCGCATCGATGTCGACGCTGGCGAAGGTGGCCTTGAACGCCTCTTCCTGCATCTCGTCCTTGAACATCGTGATCCAGTCCTTCGGGACGTCCTTGCCGAGCTTCTTGCGCCGCGCGTCCGCGGCCGCGCGCAGGTGCTTGAGGTAGTTCTCGGGGATGGCCTGCCATTCGGGCCGGCCGTCCTTCTTCGCGCGCTCGGTCTCGAGGAAGTAGCAGAGCGCCCAGCCCATCGCGTAGTTGTCCATGACCCTGTCGCCGTAGAACTCGCCCTGCGACATCTTGAGCATCGAGCGCAGGTCCGGCCAGGCCTTCTGCTTCTGCATCTCCTTGACCCAGTCCATCCGCAGCTTGTTCTTGTCGATGCGCGAGATCACCTGCTTCTGCCGATCCACGATCGCGCCGCCGAAGTACTCGCCGTAGCCCTCGTTGAACCACGAAGCCGGTGCAGCCTGCCCGTTGCTGTAGAAATGGTACTGGTGCATCCCCTCGTGGTAGAGCACGGTGAGGGTGGTGGCCTTCTTGTCGAGGATCGCCTTCATTCCCGGCGGCGAGTTGCGCGTGTCGAAGACCACGAGTTCCTCGTCGATGTGGTTCCAGTAGCCACCGGAGCCCGCCGGGGCCCCGTAGTCCATGTAGTCCTTGAACGAGTCGCAGAGCCGCACGGTAGAAACCGCCTCGACCGTCTCGATCGGGGGGAAATGCGTGACGTAGACCTTGCGCATCACCTCGAGGTCCACGAGCGCGTCCTGCACGAGCTTCTTGTCCGGACTGTTCGTGATCAGGATGAAGTTCTCTGTGTCGTGCGCCACCCAGCCGGCTGGCATCCGGCTGCGGACCTTGCGCCGCTGCTCGACCCCGCGCAACGTGCTGTTCGCGTAGGGATCGGTGGCCGGCTTGCCCGACTTGTCCTTCTTCGCGCTCGCATCGATCGCCGTGCGCTCGAGCGTCTTGCCGATGTTCTTGAACAGGTCCCGGAACGCGTCGATCGCGTTGCCGATCGCCACGAGGCCCACGATCTCCCGCTCGTCCTCGAGCAGATAGCCGCGGATCGCGCAAAGCGTGTGATCGGCGCGGCTCGTGACCTCCGCGATCTTGAACTCGGCGCCGCTCGCGCACTTGAACGGCTTCTCGACGGATTGCATGCGCACGTCGTTCACCCAGCCGCGTCGCTGCAGGAACGCGACGAAGGTCTTGCCACCGTTCAGCCAGGTGGCGGATTGCTCCTTCATCGACCGGGCACGTGCCTCCTCCTCCTCCTGGTCGTCCTTCGTGCCGGTCGTGGCCTGGGTCTGCTTGACGATGCGGATCAGCAGCAGCAACACCTCGTGCTCGCCACGCAGCTCCTTGTGCGACGTCTTCAGCTTGGCCTGCAGCTTGACGAGCACCTGTTGCTCGTTCGGCTCGAGCGGCATCTCCGCGAAGTCCTGCGGCGCCTTCAGCCGGAAACCGTGTTCCGGATACTCGCGCTGCTTCATCGCGCCCTGCGCGAGTGCCGAGCCGGCGCCGAGCGCGACTGCCGCGAGCAGAGGGATCACCCCGGTCGACAGGTGTGCCATGGCACGGAATATAACTCGCGCCCACGCACGCGTCCGCGCCAGCCCTGCCGCAGAACCATCCTGACGCTCAGTGGTGCTGCTCTTCCTGGGCCTTCTTGTAGCGGGCGCAGATCTCGGCTTGCAGGTTGCCCGGCATCTGCTCGTGGTGCGAGTAGGTCATCGTGAAGTTGCCTTCACCGGCGGTGATCGAACGCAACTGCGTCGAGTAGTCCTGCAGTTCCTTGAGCGGCATCTGCGCCTTGATGACCGTCACGCCGTGATCCTCCTCCATGCCGGACATGCGCCCACGGACGCTGGCCAGGCTGCCGGCGACGTCGCCCGTGAAGCGCTGCGGGACGTGGATCTCGACGTCCATGACCGGCTCGAGCAGCACCGGTCGGGACTTCGCGAACGCGTCGGCGAACGCGCGCTCGCCCGCGATCTGGAACGAGATCTGATCGGAGTCGACGTCGTGGAACTTGCCGTCGTAGACCTCGGCCTGCACGTCGATGACCGGGAATCCGGCGAGCCCGCCCTTGTGCAGGAACTTCTGGATGCCCTTCTCGATCTCGGGGATGAACTGGCGCGGGATCGCCCCGCCGACGATCGAATCGACGTACTCGAACCCGGCGCCGCGCTCGCGCGGGGCGATGCGCAGGTAGACCTCACCGAACTGGCCGCGGCCACCGCTCTGCTTCTTGTGCCGGTGGTGACCATCCGCCCGGCCGAGGATCGTCTCCTTGTACGGGATCGTCGGCGCATGGGTCTCGGTGCCGACCCCGTAGCGGCGCTGCAACCGGTGCAACTGCACGTCGAGATGCACGGGAGAGAGACCGGAGATCACGAGTTCCCCGGTGTTCGGGTCGCGATGCACCTGGAAGGTCGGATCCTCGCTGTGCAACTTCTCGAGTCCGTGACCGATCTTCTGCTCGTCGCCACGCGCCTTGGGCAGGACGGCCAGCGAATAGGTCGGCAGCGGATAGCTCGGCGTCGGGAACTGCAGCGGGGCGGCGTCCGCGGTCACGGTGTCCCAGAGGTGCAGTTCTTCGACCTTGGTGACCGCGAACACGTCGCCGGTCACGACCATGTCGGCCGGCTTCTTGTCCTTCCCCTGCACGAAGTGCAGGGCGCCGACCTTCACGTGCTTGGCGAGCCGGGTGATCAGGAAGCCCTCCTCGGACTTCAGATGGCCGCGCAGACACCGGAGGAACGCGACCTTGCCGACGTGCGGGTCGACGTCGATCTTGAACACCTTGGCCGCGAACGGCCCTTCCGGATCCGCTGGCACGATCTGGTCGTAGCTGTCGGAGCCCGGCTTGGCCGCATTGCGGCCACCGAAGCCGATCGGGGAGGGCAGGTCGCGGATCACGTAGTTGCAGAGTTGGGTGATCCCGATCTGCTTCGGCGGGTTGGCCACGAAGAGCGGCACGAACTTGCCCCGCACGTCTGCTTCGCAGAAGTGCTTCTCGATCTCCTCTTCGCTGAGGCCGCCCTGTTCGAGGTACTCGGTCAGCACCGCATCGTCGGCCTCGGCAACGTGCTCCTCGATCTGGGCCCGGAACTCGGCTGCGCGCGGGCCTTCGCCGTGCAGGGCGTCGAACACCTTGGTGAAGCCGTGTCCGCTCTTGTCCGGGTAGGTGACCGGGACGACCATGTCACCCAGGGCCTGCCGGATCTGGGCGACCGTCTTGTCGAAGTCGGCCGTCTCGTGGTCGAGGTGGGTCACCAGCACGGCGCGCGCAATCGAGGCCTTGCCGGCGTGCTCCCAGAGCTTCCTGGCGTGGAAGGTCAGGCCGGTGTGCGCGTTCACGCACAGGATGCCGATCTCGGCGGCCTGCATGGCGGAGATCGCGTCGGCGCAGAAGTCCGGATGGCCCGGGGTGTCGAACACGTTCAGCGTCGACTTCTCGTACGGGAAGCTGAAGACGTGGGAGCTGAGCGTGTGCTTCTTCTCCTTCTCCTCGGGCTCGGAGTTGCTGAAACTCGACCCGTCCGCACTGTTTCCGTGCCGTTGTGTGACCTTCGTCATCACGGCCAGGGCGTCGACAAGACCGGTCTTGCCGGAGTCGCCGTGGCCGAAGAGCACGATGTTGCGGATGTCGTCCGAGCGATGAGCCATGGGTGGTTCCTGGTTCGAATGGGGAGGGATGTGCGCGCGCGGGTCTGGGTCGCGCGCGCACTATACCGAGGACAGCAGGAACTCCACCCGACGCTGCAACGCCCCTGCCGGCTGGTCCGGCGGGACCTTGCCGCGCTCGTCAGAGGCTCTCGCCGACCACGATCTCGACCCGGCGGTTGTGCGACTTCGAGGCGTCGCCCTTGCCACGGTCCTTGGGATCGTGCTCGCCGAAACCGACGACCGCGAGGTTCCGCTCCGGCACGTTGCAGCGCGTGGTCATGAACTTGCGCACCGCCAGCGCCCGCTCGACCGAGAGGTCGACGTTGTCGTCGTAGAGGTTCTTGGTCTTCGCGATCGGATCCGTGTCGGTGTGGCCCTCGATGTAGATCCGCTTGTCGGGGAACCTGCTCTTGATCGCGGACGCGACCTTGCGCAGCACGGCCTCACCGCCCGACTTGACCTCCTTCTTGCCGGAGTCGAAGGTGATCGTGTTGTCGATGCCGATAGAGATGCGGCCCCGGATGTAGCGGATCTCGGCCTCGGGGATGTCCTTCCGCAGGCCATCGAGTTCGGAAGAGCCGGCGTCTGCCGGCTTGCGGTTGCGCTCCTTGCTGAGTGCATCCTGGGCCTCCTTCGCCGATCGCTCGGCATCCGTGAGGCCGGCACGGGCTTCGGACAGGCGGGAATTCAGATCCTGGATCTGTGAATCGCGGTCGTTCAACAGATCCTGGTACTTGGTGCTGCAGCTGGTCAAGGCCAGCAGGCAAACGCTGATCGAGATCGACGTGAGATAACGGGCTTTCATGGCACACCTGAACAGAGAACGAGGGTCATGACCGGCGTCCGCGGCGAATCATCCATAGGAGCAACACAAAGCTCAGTGCCGCGCCGCCGAGAAGTACCCAGGAAGACTCTGGATGCGTCTGCTGCCACTCGGGCAGCAGGACGAACATCCAACGATGGATCGACTCGCGCGCGAAGAGCGAGATCAACGCTCCCGCAGCGAGGAATGGGCCGAAGTAGATCTCGCCCTGCCCGGTGCGCAGCTTGTGCAGCGAACCCCAGAGCGCGCCGAGCAACGAACCGAGGAAGAGCGTGTAGAGCACGCCCTGCCAGCCGAGGAAGGCGCCGATCGCACCCATGAACTTGACGTCGCCCAGGCCCATGGCCTCGCGGCGGAAGGCGAGGGTGCCGAGGGCGCGGATCGCCCAGGTCGCACCAACGCCGAGCGCGAGCCCGGCGGCGC
>CAZSKV010000552.1:0-1796 GCA_964607495.1 uncultured candidatus Brocadiaceae bacterium | reverse complement strand
GAGCTTGCCGGCGCGGATCGCGGCAGCCGCGGCCACGACTTGCTCCTTCTGGACGCTTCGTGGCGTCAAGACCATGCGCGTCGACGACATCTTTGACTCGGCTACATCCTAAACCTATGGTCGTCCGCCCCGACAGGGCTTCGCCGACCCAGAAGATGACGCGAGACGACAGCCAGGAGCGCGCGCACCAGCAGCGGCTCGCCCAGCTCGGTGCGCTCTTCGCCGGGTTCGCGCACGAGGTCCGCAATCCGCTCTCCACGATCGGACTCAATCTGCAGCTGATCGAAGAGGACTACCAGGAGGCCGAGACGCCGCGCGACAAACGCACGCTCAAGCGGGTCAAGGTCCTCGAGTCGGAGGTGGCGCGGTTGCAGGTGATCCTCGAGGAGTTCCTGAGCTTTGCGCGCAAGCCGGATCTGCAGCTGCAGCCGACTGACCTCAACGCCATGCTGCAGGATCTCGTCGACTTCCACTCGACCGAGATGCGCGAGAAGGGCATCTCGCTGCGCTTCTTTCCGTTGCACGGGATCGGCAGGGTCCTGGTCGACCCGGCCCAGTTGCGGGCTGCGGTCGTGAACCTGGTCAAGAACGCGTTCGAGGCCTGCGCGGAGGGCGACGAAGTCCTGGTCGCGCTGCGCAAGGAGGGCAAGGATCTCGTGATCAGGGTCACCGACACCGGACCGGGGATGGCGCCAGAGGTGCAGCAGAAGGCGTTCGAGCCGTATTTCAGCACCAAGCGCACCGGCACCGGGCTGGGCTTGCCGACCGTGCGCCGGATCGCCGAGGACCACGGGGGCCGCATCGAATTGACTTCCGAGGTCGGCAAGGGCACGCAGTTCGCACTGCGGCTGCCGCTGACCGAATCCGTGCGCGAGGGGGACGCCTGATGAGCGAGCTGCCGATCCTGGTCGTCGACGACGACCCCAACCTGCTCGACACGTTGCAACAGGCCCTCACGCCGCTGCCGGTCGAGATCACGAGCGCGAGTTCCGGCAAGGAGGCGCTCGCGCGTCTGCAGGAGCGCGAGTTCGCCGTGGTCGTGACCGACGTCGTGATGCGCGATCTGGACGGTTTCGCGGTGCTCGACGCGACCAAGAAGCGCTCGGCGATCACGCGCGTGATCATGCTCACCGGCCACGGCAGCCGCGAGGTCGCAGTCTCGGCGATGCAACAGGGCGCGACCTACTACGTCGAGAAGCCGGTCGATCTCGCCGACTTGCGCACCAAGGTCGGCAAGTGCCTCGAGGAGCACCGCAAGGACCGCGACTACGAGTCGCTGCGCAAGGAGGTGCACAAGAGCTACCAGCTCGAGGGCATCATCGGCCAGGATCCGAGGATGGTGCGGGTGACCGAAGTCGTGCGCCAGATCGCGCCGACCAACGCGTCGGTGTTGATCCTCGGGCCGTCGGGCACTGGCAAGGAACTCGTCGCGCGGGCCGTGCACAACCTCTCACCACGGCGGCAGCATCCATTCATCGCGTTGAACTGCGGCGGGCTCTCCGAGGGCACGATCGAGAGCGAGCTCTTCGGGCACGTCAAGGGTGCCTATACCGGCGCGCTCGCCGACCGCGAAGGGAAGTTCGAGTTCGCCGACAAGGGCACGCTCTTCCTCGACGAAGTCGGCGAGATGCCGATTTCGACCCAGATCAAGCTGCTGCGCGTGCTCGCGGCCACCAACGCGGACCTGCAGCAGAAGGTCAAGTCGGGCCAGTTCCGCGAGGATCTCTACTTCCGCCTCAAGGTGGTCACGATCGAGTTGCCGCCGCTGCGCGAGCGCAGGAGCGACATCAAGCTCC
>CAZSKV010000551.1:0-6406 GCA_964607495.1 uncultured candidatus Brocadiaceae bacterium | reverse complement strand
GCGCGTGCGCGGCGCAGCCGGCTTCTCGAGCCCGGCCATCGACGCACTCGTGTCGACGACCAGCACCACGGACTCCTCCTCGAGGAACGAATCCGAGAGCGTCGCGATCGCGAAAGCGAGCACGAGGCAGGTCACGATCGCGAGCTGCAACAGCAGCGACAGCCAGCGCTGCAGGCGATGGAACAGCGACGTGAACCTCTGCTCTGCCAGCAGCTTCTCCCACAGGCGCAGGTAGGGCACGATCCGCTGGTGGCGCTTGATCTTCAGGATGTAGAGCGCGAGCACGGGGATCGACACCAGCCCGAGCCACAACCCGGAGAGCGCCGCGAAGCTCACGCGACGAGTCCTCCGCGCTTCAAGATCTTGAGCACGAGCTGGTCGAAGGGCACCTGGGTCGCCGCCCGCACGTAGCCGATCTCGTTGGTCTGGCAGAAGCTCTCGACCCGCTTGCACTGCTCCTCGAACGCCACGACGTAGCGCTGCCGCAGGGCGTCGGTGAGCGTCAGGTCACGGAAGGCCGCGGTCTCGGAGTCGACGAGGCGCAGGTCGCCGCGCAGCGGCGGCGTGATCTCGTCCTGATCCATCACGTGGATCACGTAGACGTCGTGACGCCGGCTCTTCAGGTAGCGCAGCGCCGGCACGATGCCGTCCTGGTCGTAGAGATCGCTGATCACGACCACGACGCCACGGCGCCGCTCGAGCGCGATGAAGCGCCGGAAGCAGGCGCGCAGGTCGGTCTCGCCTCCGTGCGGCAACTGCTCGAGGAACGCGAACATCTGCTTGACCTTGCCCTTGCCGCGCATGCGCGTCATGCCGTCGCCGAGCTGCTGCGCGAACGGCACGAGGTTGCTGTCGTCGAGGTTGCTCATGCCGATGTAGGCCAGCGCGGCGCCGACCTGCCGCGCATAGAGGAACTTGTCGGGCTGGCCGAACTCCATCGACTGCGAGCAGTCCAGCAGCACCGAGAGCTGCAGGTTCTCCTCCTCCTTGTAGAGCTTCAGGAAGAACTCTTCGAGCCGGCCCCAGATGTGCCAGTCGAGGAAGCGCAGGTCGTCCCCGACCGCGTAGCTGCGATGGTCCTCGAACTCGACGGAGGTGCCGCGCCGCATCGACATCCGATCCGCCTTGATCCGGCCGGAGAGGATCTTCTTGGCGACGACGTCGAGGTACTCGAGCTTGCGCAGGAAGTCGGCGTCGAACATCAGCGGGTCGCGGTGGCCTGGCCTTCCTTGATCTCGGGGATGGCCGCGAGCACGGCCTGGACCACGCTGTCCGGCGAGATGTCCTCGGCCTCGCCCTCAAAGTTCAGGATCAGGCGGTGCCGCAGCGCGTGCGGCGCCATCGCCTTGATGTCCTCGCAGCCGACGTGGAAGCGTCCCGCGGCGAGCGCGTGCACCTTCCCGCCGAGGATCATCGCCTGGATGCCGCGCGGCGAGCTCCCGTACTTGACGAACTGATTGACCTGGTTCGGCGCGACCTCCGAGCGCGGGTGCGTCGCCCGCACCAGCCGGACCGCGTAACGCTTCACGTGGTCGGCGATCGGCACTTCGCGGACCAGCGCGATCATCTCCTGGATGCGCTTGCTGTCGACGACCGGCTGCACCTTCACGTTGCGCTGTGCCGTCGTGCGATCGACCACCTCGACCAGTTCGTCCTCGCCGAGGTAGCCGACCAGGAGCTTGAACACGAAGCGGTCGAGCTGCGCCTCGGGCAGCGGGTAGGTGCCCTCCATCTCGAGCGGGTTCTGCGTCCCGAGCACGAAGAACGGCTCCTCGAGCTTGTGCGTCGTGTCACCGACCGTGACCGCGTGCTCCTGCATCGCTTCGAGCAGCGCCGACTGGGTCTTCGGCGTCGCGCGGTTGATCTCGTCGGCCAGCACGACGTTGGCGAAGATCGGCCCGGGCTGGAACTGGAAGGTCTTCTTGCCGGTGTCGGTCTCCATCACGATCGTCGTCCCGACGATGTCCGCGGGCATCAGGTCCGGCGTGAACTGGATGCGCGAGAACTCGGTGTGGATCGCCCCCGCCAGCGTCTTGACCATCTGCGTCTTGCCGAGGCCGGGCACGCCTTCGAGCAGCACGTGGCCGCGCGCGAAGAGCGCCGTCACCAGCAGGCGGACGATCTCCTGGTAACCGACGATCTCCTTGCCGATCTCGTCGGTCAGCCGTTTGAAGTCGGTCTGGAACTGGGAAACGCGCTGCCGGATCTCGGCGGTCTCTTGGCTCACGGTCGCTCTCTCGATGTGCAGGAGTCGGTTACTTGTCCGCTGGGCGATCGTCGGGCTGCATGAGCTCGAAGTAGCGGCGGATGTAGGTGCGGTAGCCGGCCGGGATGTTCTGCCGGTGGATCGTGTCCTCGGCCGCGCGCTTGCCGGCGAGCGCCGTGTCCGCGAACTCGGTCTTGCTCTTGCTGCCGTCGTTCGCGGTCTTGACCTGGCCGAAGCGCGACTTGCCCTTGCCCTCGCGCAGCTTCGCTTCCTTCTCGTCGCGTTCGGTCAGCGAACGCGCGCCCTTCTCGGTCTTGAACTTCTCGACGTGGCCTTCGCCGGACTCGTTGCTCGGGAACACCAGCAGCTTGTCGCCCTTCTGCGGCTCGCCCTCGCGCGGCGCCCCGGGCCGGCCCATCTCGGCCTCGTCCCAGGTGTCGCCGTCCCAGTCCTTGAGCTTGCCGAGCTCGCCCTCGATGCGCTCGAGCGTCTCCATCACCTCGACCAGGAAGCCGAGGTCCTTGCCGAGCGCGTCGAGCATCTCGAGGTCGGCGAGCAGCTCCTTGAGCTTCTGCACGCGGTTCTTGAGCCCTTCGATCGAGGCCTTGTTGGGTTCCTTCTTCTTGGCCTCTTCCTCGAGCTTCTTCTGCAGCTCCTCGATCTTCTTCTTGACCTTGTTCGCGGCCTCGCGGTAACGGCCAGCGTCCATGTCGCGCTTGGCGTCCTTCGCGTCCTCGCCGGCCGACAGCTTGGCCGAGTTCTTCTCGATCTCGAGCTTCTTGCTCTCCAGCTCCTGCCGTTCCTTGTCGAGCTGCGACTGCAGCTTCGCGAGCTCCGCCAGGGCCTGCTTCTTCGACGCATCTTCCTGCTTGAGCCGCTCGGCGAGGTTCTTCAGGCCCTCGAGCTTGTGCTGGTCGGCCTTGCTCAGCGGTTCCTTCTCGCGCGCGCTCAGCAGCTTCTGGATCTGTTCGGCCGCGAGGGCCCGTGCTGCCAGCTCTTCGGCCGAAGGGCCTGCCGGCTTGGGGGCAAGCAGGATCGGGATCAGCAGGATCAACGCCGCCACCGCGATCGGGGCCGGCAGCCAGCGCACTTCGCGCGGCATCTGCGCCGGGTAGAGCTCGTCGGCACCCGCCTTGCCGGTCGCGCGCTGCGCCTCTTCACGGACCACGGTCGCAAAGGCGCCGCCCTCGAGTTCGAGCGCGCTCGAGAGCAGGTCCACGGTCCCGACCTTGTCGTCGTAGCGCTTGGCCACGGCCACCAGGTCGACCGGCACCATGGCCTGGGCGATCAGCGCCGCGGCTGCGGCCACCAGCGCGGCCGCCCCGGCCCCGACCAGGGTCCACTGCCAACCCAGCCAGAAGGCGGCGAGCGCGACGACCACCAGGCCCCAGAAGATCGTGCGGCCGAACACCTGCGCGCAGCGCAACCGCCGCCGCCCGCGAGCCAGCTGCCCGACCTCCGAGCGGACGGAATCCAGTGGATGGGTCTCGGTCATGGCATCTCTCGCGGTCCAGTGCACCTGGAGCAGAAGGGCCAGGAAAGGCTAACCGGCGTTCCTGGGTTCAGGAAGGTGGCCCTGGACGGGGTGGAGCGCGCGTTCCTTCCCTGTCGGGCAAGGCGCGAGTCCAGGTTTCCTGCGGCCGGCCATGCCTCGTGCAGCGCATTCCTGAGCCACCATGCCGGCTGCGTCCACCAACGACCGGCGTCTCCGCGTGGCGATGGCCGCAGCGCGCTGACTCGGCGTGGCACGCCCTGGGGCCCGCTGGACCGTACCGGGGTCAGCGCCCGAGACCTGGTTGCGTGACGACGATCGCGCCCCGCCTGGCTGCGAGCGTCGTCGAACGGAACGGACCGAGGAACTGGACCGAGCCGGTGCCCCCCATCTTGGGCGAGTGGGTTCCAACCGGGTTGACCACATAGTGCAGAGCGCCGAAGTCGACCGTCACCGGTGCGGACGTGGGGTTGTAGCAGGCGATGCCCTTGCGAAAGCGGCGCAGGTAGACGCTCCCTGCCCGCAGACTCTGCCGGGAAGCGAGCACGGGCACGACCGGATCGCCCATGTCGATGTCGAACTCGGGGAAGTAGTCGACGCTCTGATGGTTGTCGACCGTCATGTACTGGTAGTGGACCTGCGGCGTGTAGACGAGCCAATAGCGCGCCAAGGACGTGATGCGCGCCGCGATGTTGTCCGCCGCGGCATAGCTGAAGCACGTCACGAGCACTCCACGCGTGTGGGCGCCGGCAATCACGCCGTCGAGCATGTCTGCGTCCCGGAACGGCTCGGTCGCCGTGGGCGAGCTCCAGCCAATGAACTCGCAGTCGAGGCTGGTCGCAGGCGGCATGTAGTCGTAGATGCCGGCATGGGTCGTGGTGACCGACATCCCGTTCAGGTGCAGTGCGAGCCGTGGGTATCCCGCCTTCAGTTGGGTCAGCATCGCCAGCATGTGCGGCTCGATGTCGATGTAGGCGCTGTCTTCGCCGATGGGAGTGGCAGCCACGTACCACGACGGATACGAGTCGAGGGCGAAATCGAGGCGCATTCCGGTCAAGCCGAGGGCTTCGCAGCTGGCCAGCCGGGTCCGGTGCATCGTCACTGAGCGCGGATGGTCCGGTCGGAAGAGGTGAGCGCCATAGCGGTCGCAGATGCGGTTGTTCCGCCGGCCGGGGTCGAAGCGCATGCTGCTGAGGCCTTGGGGCAGCGAGCGCAGGCGCAGGACCCACGGGCCGCTCGACGGGTAGTTGGTGACGCGGCCGGAGTACTCCGTGATGCCGAGGCTCGGGGCACTGACACTCGTGGCAGGATTGGCATATCCGAAGCCGGCCTGGTTGCCCCATTCCAGCAACACGTCACCCACGTTCGGCGGCCCGTTGCCCCACATGCCTGCCGTGAACGTGTAGTCCGATCGGGTCTTGAGGTAGGCGAACCCGGCCCCGGCCGGATCGGGGAGGGTCGGCCACGAGAAGTCCGTCGCCTGGGTCGAATCGGCGAGTTGCGACCGGAGCCGGTACCAGCGCGCTGGATCCGCCGTGGCGAGCGTTGCCTCGTAGTAGACGCGGTTGTCCTCGGCGATCGGAGCGCCCTGAACCACCCACGGGCCGTTCGCAGCGGGTGCCGACTCGACGAAGTACTGGGTGACGCCGATCGGGTTCGGCAGCCCGGTCGATGGCTCCTTGCGATGGTCTCGCACCCAGAAGAGCCGCGTCACCCCGCCAACGACGGCCACTTTCAGGCTCGCAGGATCAGCACAGTGCAGGAAGGCCCCCTCGTAGTGGTCGAGGTAACGGAAGCGCGAGTCCTGGATCCCCTGGCGCTGGAGCGCCATTGCCGTGACGAACGCGAATGCCGGTCTGGCCGGGGCGGCCACGCGCAAGTCATCGAGGTAGCCGGGAAACTCGTAGCCGTGACCATCGAGGCCCATCACGAGGTCCGCATAGCGGGTCAACACGGTCCACTGATTGCCCGTGATCCCGGAACCCTTGTTGAACGAGAACACCAGCTTGGGGAAGTGCGGCGCCGGCTGGACGGGTTCGGGGAGCGCTGGGGGCTGGACCTGCGCACCGAGGAACGCGCCAACCGAGAGCAGCGCGAGGCGGCAGGCATGCGCACATCCCCGGCAGAGCAGGTTGGAGAGGAACGGGAGCACCACCGGGGATTCTGAGACCGCTGGTTGCCGGAACAGTCACGGGGAGCGGGTGATCGCGCACCCGCTGCTGGCGACTCCGCGAGCGCGGCAGGCCCCGGTGCGCCACCTCGGCACGGCATCGGCCTGCGCACAGGTGCCCGGCAGCAGAGGTCAGAAGTATGCAACAGCCCTGGCGCCCGGCAGCCCGAACTCGCGGGGAGGACACGAGCTCGCGTAGCGTGCGCGCCCTCCTGCCGATGCGTCCCATCCTGTCGAATCTGCTTCCAGCGCTGCTGATCTGCGCGCTGCCCGCGCAGCACGATTTCCACCGGGATCACGTGCTCGGCACCTCCTTCGACCTCAAGGTCATGGCCGCGTCCCGCGCAATCGCCGAGCCGGCCGCGGCCGCGGCCCTGGCCGAGATCGACCGCCTCGCGGCGATCCTCTCGACCTGGTCGGAGCGGACCCCGATCACCGCGCTCAACCGCGGCGAAGTCCTGGAGCCCGCGCCCACGGAGCTGGTCGCGGTGCTCGAGCTCTGCGCCGGATTCCGGCACCGCACGGGCGGCGCGTTCGA
>CAZSKV010000550.1:0-3749 GCA_964607495.1 uncultured candidatus Brocadiaceae bacterium | reverse complement strand
CGCGGTCACGGGCACCATCGCCTTGCCGCCCTTGATCACCGCTGCGCCGCGGGTGAGCGTGCGGATCGGCGAGGCCGCCGGCTCCTGGACGTTGTTGTTCGCGGCCACGAGGACGCCGCGCGCCGTCGCCTCGGTGTAGGCCGCGGCGAACTTGTTGTTGTAGAAGACGCTGTCCTTGATCTCGGCGAGGTTGCCCGAGGTCTGCACCTTGTAGAAGTCGCCCGGGTTCGGCGGCGCGTTGACGGTCGAGAACGCCGTGTAGGGCGTCGTCCAGGTCGCGGCCCAGCTCAGCGTGCCGTTGAAGCCGTAGCCATGCGCGCCGTCACCGTCGAGGTTGTCGAACTTGACGAGCTCCTCGCCGATGTCCATGAAGATGCAGTTGCGATACTGCACGCGGGCGTTGTCACGCCAGGCCGTGGCCTGATCGCCGTCGAGCGGCTGCCCGATCACCGTCAGGTTG
This sequence comes from uncultured candidatus Brocadiaceae bacterium, assembly GCA_964607495.1. Classification (GTDB taxonomy): domain Bacteria; phylum Planctomycetota; class UBA1135; order UBA1135; family UBA2386; genus CAZSKV01. Next base: position 3,289 of record CAZSKV010000550.1, on the reverse strand, counting down.
TAGATCGAGGTGGTCGTGACCGGCTGCCAGTCCGAGTCCTCGGCCCCGTCGACCTCGCAGGCGTTGTCGCCGACGCCCGAGCCCTGGGCCGCGTTGAGGCTGTGGCCTTGCACGATCAGGCCGAACTGCGCCTTGCCGCGCCAGCCCTGGTCGATGTCGAGGCTGTCGTCCCCGACGTTCCAGATGCTGAAGTAGCTCAGGTTCACGGTGCCGCCCCAGACCTCGATCCCGTCGTCGACGTTGTTCATCACCTCGACGTGGTGGATGTCGGTCTCGCGGCCGATCGCGCCGAGCGACAGACCGTTCAGCTCGTTGTTGAGGCCGATCACCTTGCCGCCGTAGCGCAGCGACAAGTAGGCGATCGTGCCGCTGTCGTCGTTGTCGTTGCCGCCGCCATAGAGGACCTTCGGGTCGCCGGGGAAGCTCGCGATCAGGCCCTCCATGGCCGCGACGTTGTTCGGGTTCGGGGCCGGCGAGTTGCCGGCGGTCGCGTTCTCGGAGACGTAGGCAGCACCCATGATCGTCAGGTTGCCCCACTCGTTGGCGGCCTCACGCCAGGTCCCGGTCCGGGGATCGTTGCCGGTCCAGGTCGCGACGTCGGCCTTCGAGGTCATGATCACGGGCTTCTTCTCGGTCCCCTGCACGAAGATCTTCGCGCCCTTGGCCACCGCAAGGCTGCCACCGAGGTTCGTCGTGCTTGCGACCACCGTCCCGGCCTGGATCGTCAGCGTGGCGCCGGGCAGCACGTAGATCTGCTTCTGCAGGTTGTAGGTGTTGTTCGCGGTCCAGGTCGTCGACGTGGCGATGTCCTGGGTCACGAGGATCTCCTGCTGGGCAGCAGCGGCCCCGGCCATGCCGGCGGCACCTATGCCGAGCATCACTTGCTTGAGTCTGGGATGGAACACTGCGATCGGCTCCTTGTCAGAGGAAGGATTTTGGAAGGACGCCGAAGCACGGCTTCGGCCCACGAGCGGCGCGAAACCTAGGTGCGCAGATCAGCTGCGAACGAAGCGCGGATGAAGATTGCCGGATGAGGGATGCGTGAACCGCGGGTGAATCGATCCGATCCGTGCGCAATGGGCTGGCGCGCCCGGCGTCGCCGCCAGGATGCTCGTGCCGATGCGATCCTGGTCTCGTCTCGCGACGCTGTGCGCCGCGATCCTCGCGAGTGGCTGTCTCGGTGCCGTGAAGGGCACGACCCCGCGGCTGACGAAGGCGATCGGCCCCGAAGGCGGCTCGCTCGCGATCGGCTATGGGGAGCTGGCATTGACCGTGCCGGCCGGCGCGCTGCGCGAGACGCACGAGTTCGGGGTGGCTGCGGCCGAGGCGGCACCGCTCGCGACGCTCGTCCCGGCAGGCCTGGCCTATCGCTTCACCCCGGCCGGGGTCCAGTTCGCGATCCCGGCCCAGATCACGCTCCCGTTCAGCCCGGCAAAGGTCAGCACCGCGGTCACCAGCGCCGAGATCCGGATCGGCTTCCGGGACGAACGCGGCCTGGTCAGCACGCTGGTGCCGAGCCAGGTCGATTCCAATCGCGCGACCTGCGACGTGTCGACGCTCGGCGTGTTCTGGGTCGTGGCCCCGGACGTGGTTGCAGCGGACGACATGTTTCCGCTGCACGCCGGCGACGTCTACCGCTTCGCATCGGGTCTCGTGTTGCGCGTCGAGCGCACGTTCGTGGAGCCCAACCTCGCGCCCAGCGAAGTCGCGAAGGTCACGCTGACGCGCACCGTGCGGCCCTTCGGCCTCTACTTCGACGACTCCAGCCACCAGCTCGCGAAGCTCGGCGAGTTCGAAGCCGGCCAGTGGCAGGAGATCTTCACCTCGCCCGTGCCACTGCTCAGCGAGCGCGACCACCTCGGCACCAGCCGCGGCATCATCCGCACCTGCACGGGGCACATCCCCTTCGGCTCACCACAGGTGAGCTACGAGCACTTGATCGAGACCCGCACCGAGGTAGCCGAGCGTCTGCGCCTTTCGACGCCGCTCGGCGCGTTCGACACCGTGCACGTACCGATCCGGACGATCCTTCCGATCCCGGAGGCCGGGAGCCTGATCGAGTTCTGGTTCGCCGCCGGCGTCGGACCGGTCGCGATCCGGTTCGACGACAGCCATGGCCGCGATCCACTGGTCGAGGCGACGGTTGCTGGCGTGCCCGTGCGCGGGAATTGAGCGGGAGCACGGACCCTTCCGCTCGCGCAACCCGACGCCTGTGGGCGACGCAACTTCACGCTCGCCCGCGCCCCGGCATGCCCCTAGCATCTTCGCGACCAAATCGTGCCCGACTACCGCTCTCTAGCCCTGCACATCGCGATCGCCGCCGCGATCGCGGGCGCGATCGTCGTGATCGCGGGCCGCCTGTCGCCGAAGCGGCCCAGTGAGGCCAAGGGGCGGCCGTACGAGTGCGGCGTCTCCGACCCGATCGAGACCGAGGCGCGCTGGCCGGTGCGCTTCGCCCTGGTCGGGATGCTGTTCCTGATCTTCGACGTCGAGGCCCTGTTCTTCTACCCCTGGGCGGTCGTGCTGCGCGAACTGCGCTGGGACGGGATCGCGGCGATGGGCTCGTTCTTCCTGGTCCTGGGGGCAGGCTACTTCTATGCGCGCTCGCGCGGAGCGCTGAAGTGGAGATGAGCGCGTGAGCTACGACGAGAAGCCGCCGATCGTGCAGACCGAGAAGGACGGCGCGCTCGGCTGGGCGCTGTCCAAGCTCAAGGACTGGAGCCGCGAGCAGTCGATCTGGCCGGCGACCTTCGGCCTCGCCTGCTGTGCGATCGAGATGATGGCCACCGCCGCCAGCAAGTACGACCTCGCGCGCTTCGGGATGGAGGTCTACCGCGCTTCGCCGCGGCAGGCCGACCTGCTGATCGTGTCGGGCCGGGTCGCGCAGAAGATGGCGCCGGTCCTGAAGGAGATCTACGACCAGATGCCGGAGCCCAAGTGGGTGATCGCGATGGGCGACTGCGCTTCCTGCGGCGGCATCTTCAACAACTACGCCATCGTGCAGGGCGTCGACAAGATCGTGCCGGTGGACGTCTACATCGCGGGGTGCCCGCCGCGGCCCGAGGCGCTGTTCTACGGCCTGATGCGCCTGCAGGACAAGATCACGCGTGAGACGGCTGTCTTGCGCCACGAGCGCGTGCGGCCCGGGTTGCGCTCGCCGCTCGTCGTCGAGGATCGGGGTTAGCAAGTCATGAACCTGTTTCAGTGGGTCAAGTCGTTCTTCCTCATCGATCTCCTCAAGGGCCTGGCCCTGACGCTCCGGCACACGCCCAAGCCGGCGTTCACGTTC
>CAZSKV010000549.1:0-2186 GCA_964607495.1 uncultured candidatus Brocadiaceae bacterium | reverse complement strand
GGGCATCCAGGCCTCGCATCCGGAGTTCGTGGCCAACGCCTACCGCGCGCTGCCGATCGGGATGTTCAACACCACCGCGGACGCGCATGGCTGCGCGACCTTCGGTGAAGTGTTCAGCAAGGGCGTGGTCGCGCAGGCGCGCGGCATGTGCCCGGACGGGCAGGGCCTGTTCACGAACTACAACTACGTCTACTCCGGCAGCGGCACTGGCGTCGGCACGCGCTACTACGTGTCGCAGCAGCTGACCGACCCGACGCAGAGCTACAAGGGCATGCAGCAGACCGCGTCGTGGGGCTACGGCCAGAACGTGATCTACGACTCCCGTTCGGCGGAGATGGACCTCACGATCTTCACCTGGGACCTGCCGACCACCCAGAGCCAGAGCAACACGGGCAACAACAACTCCCGCCCGCAGGCCTGGGCCAAGAACATGATCTCGGTCGGCGCGCACTACCACTACGACAACCAGAACTGGGCCGACGACCGCTGGAACAGCGGCGCCTCGATCGGTCCGGCTCCGGACGGCCGCATCAAGCCGGACCTCTGCGCGTTCTACGACGCGACCTACACGACCTACTCGACGACCAGCGGCTACTCGCCCTCGTTCGGCGGCACGTCGGGCGCGACGCCGATGGTCAACGGCATGATGGGCCTCGCCCAGGAGATGTACACCGACGGTCTCTTCGGCCACGACTTCGCGGTCGGCGGCTGGCAGAACCGGTTCACGAACCGCGCGCACTTCACGACCATGAAGGCGCTGCTGATCAACACGACGCGCCAGTACGACCCGGCGGTCAACATCGGCACGACCCGATACAACCAGGGTTGGGGCTTCCCGCAGCTCAACACGATCTATGACGAGCGCGCGCGCCTGCTCGTGCTCAACGAGGCCGACTGGCTGCAGCAGGGCCAGGCCCGCACCTACTTCGTGTTCGCTCCGGGTGGCAAGACCCTGCGCGCGACGATGACCTACAGCGATCCGGCCGGCACGCCCTCGGTCTACCCGAGCCGCGTGAACAACCTGGACCTGCGCGTCGTCGGTCCGACCGGCACCGGCTACTGGGGCAACGTCGGCCTGAACACGGGCCTCTACAGCACGGCTGGCGGCGCCGCGAACGCGGTCGACACGGTCGAGAACGTCTGGGTGCAGAACGCCGCGAAGGGCTACTACCAGGTCACGGTGTCGGCCCCGCTGGTCGCCGCCGACTCGCACAAGGAGACGCCCGCCCTGGACGCCGACTTCGCGCTCGTCGTGTCTGGCATCAGCGGCTTGCGTGACCAGTCGGGGATGAAGCTCGCGCTCACGTCGGCTGCCGCCGGTGACTTCAAGGTCTCGTTGACCAACCTGCCGGCCGGTTGGGCCGACGGGTTCACGGTCTTCTCGGCGACGACCACGCGGCCGGTCAGCTTCGGCAACTTCTTCGGCGTCGAGTTCGACGGTCTCTCGCTGGGTTGTCTGAACTCCGGCGCCGGAGTCGGCAACGTGTTCCACTTCTCGCCGACGGCGACCTCGGTCTACCCGAACACGGACTATGCGTTCCCGGCCGGGCTCGCGTTCGTGCTCACCGGCATGACCTTCGACGCGGTCGCGCTGACCTTCGACGGTTCCGGTGCGATGAACGGCGTCTCGAACGCCGCGCGCGTCAAGGTCCAGTGATCGCGCCCTGGACCTGAGCAGCGGCGGCCCGGACTCCGGGCCGCCGGTGCCGCAGCGCGCCTCCCGCGCGAGGGTCAGCCTCGGCGCTCGGGGGCGCACGGCGTCCTCGAGGCAATTGCGCGAACCCCGCTGGCGTTCTGCGGGCCAAGGGTGACCTGATGCGCGCTTTTCGCCTGAGTTCTCTCCGCACCGCTCTCGGTTCCGTGCTCGTCGCGGCGGCTGCCGCGCAGGGTGGGGGAGTCACGCTGGTCCGCGACCTGAACCCCGGCGCGGGCGACGGATTCACGCCCGTGATCGCCATGCTCGGCGACGTGGCCTTCTTCGCCGGCAACGACGGCGTGTCAGGTCAGGAGCTGTGGCTCACCGACGGCACGGCCTCCGGCACGCGGATGGTGCACGACATCAATCCTGGCGCGGCAGGTTCGTTGCCGCGGGGGTTGGCCGCCTGCAACGGCGTACTCCTGTTCAGCGCCGACGATGGCGTGCACGCGCGCGAACTCTGGCGCAGTGATGGGACCGCGGCCGGCAC
>CAZSKV010000548.1:0-2331 GCA_964607495.1 uncultured candidatus Brocadiaceae bacterium | reverse complement strand
CGGCCTGCCTCGAGTCCGTGCTGCCAGGGTTCCAGAGCGGGCGCACGTTCGAGATGGGTGACATCACCTTGCACCACGCGCCGCGCTACCTGCCCGAGGAGGGCGCGATCGAGACCGAGTACACCTGGACCCAGGCCGGCCGCTCGACACAGCAACGCGCGCGCTACCGGATCCACACGGTCCGCCAGATCCTCGAACTGCTGCGTGCAGCCGGGTTCGCGCAATTGCAGGCCCTGGGCCTCGGGACGCCGCGCTTCCATGTGCTTGCAGCTTTGAGTTCTGACCCATCCAGGCCCGATGATGGGAGGCCGCCATGAAGCACCGCATGCTGACCGCATTGCTGCTCGCCGGAACGCTCGGCGCCCAGGATTCTGAACTGCGCGGCGTGTGGATGACGCCGCGCACGACGACCGGACTGTGGACGCGCACCGAGATCGCGACTGCGATCGAGGCCGCGAGCCGGGCCCGGTTCAACGTGGTGTTCTTCAACGCGTGGAGCCGCGGCTGGCCGCTGTGGCGCAGCCGCCGCTTCGAACGCGAGACCGGCCACCTGACCGACCCGGCGGCCGGCAACCGCGATCTGCTCGAGGAGGCGATCGTCGAAGCGCATCGTTGCGGCATCGAGCTCCACGCGTGGATGGAGTACGGCTTCGTCGGCTGGTGGACCGGCCAGGAACTCGCGGGCATGCCGAAGGGTCCGCTGCTCGCGAAGCACCCCGACTGGATCGCGAAGCAGAGCAGCGGCCTCGACGAGTTCCCGAGCGGGCACGTGGGCACGTTCTACTGGCTCGCCCACCACCGCCCGGAAGTGCAGGACTTCCTGATCCGGCTGCACGAGGAGATCGCCGACCTCTACGACGCGGACGGCATCGAGCTCGACCGCATCCGCTACCCGCAGCTCGACTGCGGCTACGACCCCTACACGCTAGCGCAGTGGAAGCAGGCGACCGGCCAGGACCGCCCGAAGAGTCCCGACGAGCCGAAGTGGATGCGCTGGCGCGCCGACGCGCTGGTGCGCTTCCAGGCCGACGCTGCCCTGGCGCTCCGGCAGAAGAACCCGCACCTGCACATCTCCAACGCCCCCTCGCACTACAGCGCGAGCACCGAATCGACCGCCTACCAGCGCCTGCTGCAGGACTGGCGCGCGTGGGTCGAAGCCGGCTCGGTCGACTCGGTCGCGGTGCAGATGTACGTGAGCAGCGGCGATCTGCGCCGCTACATCCCCGCGGCGCTGCACGGACTCGGACCCGAGGGGCGCAAGAAGGTGCACGCGGGCATCGCCGCGCGCACGGAATCGTTCGTGCTGGAACCCGACGAACTCGTCGGCCTCGTCGAACAGGTGCGCAAGGCCGGACTCTCCGGCCTCTCGATCTGGTACTGGAACGACATCCAGAACCCGAAGACGCTCGAGGCGCTGCGCACGAAGGCGTTCCCGACGCCGGCCGCGGTCCCGGGCCGCAGCAAGGGCTGGCGCCCCGCACCGATCCTGCTCGACGAGCGCAAGCAGAAGCGCGCCGCGGCCTGGCGCGAGGTGCCGTCGCAGCAGGCCTTCGAGGGGACCTGCCTCGTGGTCGGTCCGTCGACCGGGGCCACGATCGAGTACCACGCCGACGTCAAGGACGCCGGCGTCTACGACGTCTATGCGTTCGAGCCGATCGGTGTCGGCAAGCCGTCCACGCGCGTGCAGTGGGTCGTGCCGGGTGAAGGGGGCAAGCGCCTGGAGACCTTCGTCGACCAGAGCCTTGCCAGGGACGCGCGCTGGCGGCGGCTCGCGACCGTGCGCCTGGACAAGGGCGACCACCAGTTGATCGCGCAGTTCTCGAACCAGGACACGACCAAGGACCGGGTCGGCGCCGCGGACGCGGTGCTGCTGCTGCTGGATCGCCGGCTGAGCCGCTAACCTGTCCGGGTGCTGACTCCAGCCGAGGTCAAGGCGCAACGCATCCCGATCCTCCGCGAGGTCGACCTGCTGGTGGCCGGCGGCGGCACGGCCGGCGCGATCGCGGCGATCGCCGGGGCGCGCCAGGGCGCGCGCACGCTCGTCGTCGAGCAGCTCGGCTTCCTCGGCGGCACGCAGACCGGCGCTCTCGTGACGCCGATGATGCCGAACCAGATCGAGCGCCAACCGCTGAACGGCGGTCTCGACGCCGAGATCAACCGCACGCTGAACACGATGCACGAGTCCGGCGTGTGGAAGGACGGCAACCGCGGCTGGTTCAACCCGGAGATGCTCAAGGTCGTGCTCGAGCGCAAGGCGCTCGCGGCGGGCGCCGAGCTGCTGTACTTCGCGTTCGTCGAGGACGCGATCGTCGCGGACGGGGCGGTGCGCGG
>CAZSKV010000547.1:0-2548 GCA_964607495.1 uncultured candidatus Brocadiaceae bacterium | reverse complement strand
CTCCTGCAGCAGGTCCTCGGCCGCGCCGGGGTCCCGCACCGAGGAGAGCAGGAACGCGCGGACCATGTCCGCATTCTCACGCACCAGGATCTCGAAGAGTTCGCGGCTGTCCATCGGCGTTCTGGATTGTCAGGAGCCCTTGGGGCAGGGACGGGGCAGCTAGACCTCTTGCTGGTCTTCCTGGTCGGGAGCCCCGGCGGCACCGGGACCAGCCAGCCGGACGCGCAGCTTCCGGTTCTGTTTGCGCAGCAGGTCACTGCTCTGGCGCAGGCGCTTGTACTCTTCGAGCAGGGCCCTGGCCTGCGGTTGCTGGAGTTGCAGCACGGCGTCCGGGCCGTTGGCCTTGACCCAACCGGCGAGGCTCGTGAAGTCGGCGGAGCGGAGTTCCTTGGCCATGGACCGGGATCAGACCATGGCCGCCGGTTGCTGCCTATCTCCAGTCCTCCCGCGCGCTCCCCCGAGCGGGCATCATGCCAGCCACGATGCCCCCCCGCACCCTGCGCGTGCTCGCCTGGCTCCTGGCCGGCGCCGCTGCGAGTCCGGCGCAGACCACCCAGCCCACGCCGGCCGTGGAAGCCCTGCTCGCCGCGGCACCCGTATCCCATCGGGCCGACCTCGCGTTCCTGCTCGAGCACATGCCGGATGCGGACCGCCGCGCGCTCCCGGCCGGCTTCCTGCGCGAGCAGGTGGCGCTGGCGCATGCTGCAAGGGCGCACGCGCCGTGGGGCCAGGCCCTCGACGACGCCCTGTTCCGCAACTTCGTGCTGCCCTACGCGCAGGCCGACGAGCGGCGCGAGGACTGGCGCAGCGCGCTCACCGCACGCTGCCGGGAACTCGTCGCCGGCTGCAAGACGCCGGGCGAAGCGGCCCTCGCGCTGAACCGGACGCTGTTCACGACCCTGGGCGTGCACTACTCGACGCAGCGGCAGCGCGCGCTGCAGGCGCCGAGCGAGTCGATCGCGCAGGGCAAGGCCTCGTGCACGGGCCTCGCGATCCTGTTGGCCGACGCCTGCCGTGCGGTCGCCGTGCCGGCGCGGCTCGTGTCCGTGCGCTGGCCGCACAAGACCGGCAACCACACCTGGGTCGAGGTCTGGGATGGCGCGGCGTGGCGCTTCGTCGGCGCCGACGAGCCGGATCCACAGGGCTTCGACCGCGCGTGGTTCACCGGTGACGCGGCCCGCTGTGTGGATGCCCCGCGCGAGCACCGGATCTGGGCCTTGAGCTTCGCGGCGACCGGTGAGCGGTTCCGTCCGGGGTGGGGTGGCACGGAGAGCCACGGCATCGACGTCAGCGCCCGCTATGCCGCGCCGGCGGCCACGGCGTCCGCGCCACAGGCCACTGCCGACGCCGCCCTGAGCGCGCAGCTGGCGCGGTTCTTCGCGGCCGATGCGGCGGCCCAGGCGCGCATCGATTTCGACCGGAACCTGGATGCCGAACTGCGGACCGCACGCGGCGACGCGCGGCTGCGCCAGCTCGCGGCCGCCGCGTTCCGCCAGGCTCCGCATCCCGAGGTGCGGGCCGACTTCGCAGCCGCGCGCGTCCGCGCGGGCGGCAAGGAGAGTGCGTACACGCTCAAGACCGTCGGCGACCGCCCGGCGGGCGGCTACGCACTCGTGATCGCGCTGCACGGCGGCGGCGGCGTGCCCAAGGCCGTGAACGACCAGCAATGGCGGCAGATGCAGTCCTACTATCGCGACCATCCGGAGGCCGGTGGCTACCGCTACGTCGCCCTGCGCGCGCCGACGGACGAGGGGAACGGCTTCTACACGGGCTACGTGTATCCGCTGATCGAGGCGCTGATCCGCCAGTTCGTGATCTGTGGCGACGTCGACTCCGACAAGGTCTGCCTGATCGGCTACTCGCACGGCGGCTATGGCGCGTTCGCGATCGCCCCCAAGCTGCCGCACCGCTTCGCCGCCGCGCACGCCAGTGCCGCCGCGCCCACCGACGGCGAGACCTCGGCGGTCGGTCTGCACAGCCTCGCGTTCTCGTTCATGGTCGGCGAGTTCGACCGCGCCCATGGCCGGCGCGAGCGCTGCGAGGCGTTCGCCGCCGTGCTCGCCACGTTGCACGCACAGGCGCAGGATCTGTACCCCGCGCGCTTCCTGTTCGCACCGGGCCATCGCCACAGCGGTCTGCCCGATCGCGATCTGCTGCCCGAGCTGCTCGCGCACACGCGCAGCCCCCAGCCCCGCGAGCTGCGCTGGGAGCTGACCTGCGAGCAGATCCGGACCCATTACTGGCTGCACGCGGGCAAGCCGGTGCGCGGCGCGCGCGTGCAGGCCTCCTTGCAGCCGCGCGAGCTGAGCGTGCGCGGCGCTGGCGCCCTCGAGGCTGCGGCCGCGCTCGATGCGCGGGTCTGCGACCTCGCGCTCCCGTTCACTCTCGTCGTCGATGGGCAGCGCAAGGAGCTCACGCCGACGCCGAGCCTGCGGCTGCTCTGCACGCAGATGCTGGAGTGCGGCGATCCAGCACTCGCCGGGTCGTGGGTGATCCCGGTGCGGCCCTGATCACTCCAGCGCCGCCGGCGCGATCTCGACCCAGACCG
>CAZSKV010000546.1:0-5867 GCA_964607495.1 uncultured candidatus Brocadiaceae bacterium | reverse complement strand
GGCTCCGACACTCCGAAACCGATCAAGGCCGAGCAGCCCGCCGCCAACGAGGCCGAGAACGTGCTCTTCCGCGCGTTCTGGCTCGATCGCAACGAGCGGCGCTTCGCCGAGGCGGTCGAGCTCTACAAGTCCTTCCTCGAGAAGGCGCCGAACCACCGCTATGCCGGCCGCGCGGCCAACTACGCGCTGCAGCTCCTGAACCGCAACGGCAAGCCCGAGGAAGCCGACGCGTTCAAGACCAAGTACGCCGCGATCCTCAAGACCGCGGACATCAAGGGGCCCGAGGATGCGGCCCCCGCGGAGCGTCCGGGTGCCGGTGGGCCACCCGCTGGCAACCGCGGCAACCGGCCGAACGTCGACGAACTGCGCAAGCAGCTCGAGAAGGCCAAGGCCGATGGCAACGCCGAAGAGGCGAAGAAGCTCGAGGAGCAGATCAAGGCGATCGAGGAACGCCGCGGCGCGCGCGGTGCGGGCGGTGCCGGAGGCCAGGGTCGCGGCCGCGGCGGCATGGGTGCGATGCAGAAGCCGGTCACCGAGATGAACGACGAGGAGATCGGCCAGCTCCAGACGTTCGCGGACCGCATGAGCGGCATGATGGCCGAGCGCATGCGCCAGAACGGACAGGGCGAGCAGGCCGACAAGCTCGAAGCCGAGGCCAAGAAGATGGTCGAGGCCCTGAAGGCCGGGAAGAAGGATGACGCCGAGAAGGCCCGCCAGGAGCTGATGAAGCTGATGCCGCGTCGCGGTGGCAACTGAGCTGCACGCTCTCGACGACGCTGGTTTGGGCGACGGGCCCGGGCTGCGAATGCGGCACGGGCCCGTTCCTTTTGTACGCCCTGGCGCCGATCCTCTGCGCTTGCCGATGCCGCGTCCCGATCCGATCCGTCTGCAGGTCTTCGACCAGCTCCTCGCCGCGATCTGCGAGGAGAGTGGCGCACTGCTGCAGCGCAGCGCCGTGAGCCCGAACATCCGCGAGCGGCGGGACTACTCGGTGGCGCTCTTCGATCGCGAAGCAAGGTTGCTCGCGCAGGCGGCGCACATCCCGGTGCACCTGGGCAGCGCTGGGGACGCCGTGCGCGCGGCGCGCAGCCACTGCCGCCCCGGGCCCGGCGACGTGGTGATCCTGAACGATCCGTTCGCCGGCGGCACGCACCTTCCGGATGTCACGCTCGTGCGTCCGGTGTTCCTGCCCGGTCGCGCGGCACCCGACTTCTATCTCGCGAACCGCGCGCACCACGCCGACATCGGTGGTGGGGTGCCGGGTTCGATGGGCATCGCCCAGGATCTGCTCGGGGAGGGTCTCGTGATCCCGCCGACGCACCTGCGGCGGCGCGGCGTGGTGGACCCCGGCGTGCTCGGGCTGTTCTTGCGCAATGTGCGCGGGGCCGCCGAGCGCAAGATCGACCTCGCGGCCCAGGAGGCTGCGCTCGTGCTCGCAGAACGCCGGCTCGGCGAACTCGTCGCGAGCCGCGGCCGCGCACAGGTCCTGCGCGAGTCGCAGCACCTGCTCGCCTACGCCGAACGCATCGTCGCGAGCGTGCTCGCCGGGCTGCCGCGCGGCGAGTTCCATGCCGTCGACGCGCTCGAGGACGACGGACTCGGCAGCGGCCCCTTGCCGATCCGCCTGCGCCTGCGACTCGACGGGAAGCGCGCGCGCTTCGATTTCCGCGCGACGGCCGGCGCCGCGCGCGGCGCGGTCAACGCCAACCGCAGCATCGTGCTGGCCGCCTGTGTCTACGCCCTGCGTTGCCTGTGTCCCGCGGACATGCCCACGAACGCCGGACTCTTCGCGCGGCTCGACGTGCTGACCACGCCGGGGTCGCTGGTCGATCCACCCGACGGCGCGCCGGTCGCCGCGGGCAACGTCGAGACCAGCCAGCGGCTCGTCGACGTCTGCTTCGAAGCACTGGGCCGCGCGTTGCCCGGACGCATGCCGGCCTGCTCGGCGGGGACGATGAGCAATCTCTCGCTCGGCGGGGGCACGGGTGCGCGGGCGTTCGCGTTCTACGAGACCATCCCGGGCGGGGCCGGGGCGTCAGCCCACTGCGACGGCACGTCAGCCGTGCAGACCCACATGACCAACACCCGCAACACGCCGGTCGAGCAGATGGAGCACAGTTGGCCGGTGCGCGTGCTGGCCTGGACGCTGCGCCGCGGCTCCGGCGGCGCCGGCCGGCATGCCGGGGGCGATGGCGTGCGCAAGGTGATCGAGTGCCTGACCCCGACGACTTGCTCGCTCCTGGCCGATCGTCATCTGAAAGGTCCGCCCGGAGCGGCGCGCGGCGAGCCCGGTCGGCCGGGAAGTGCGTTCCTGGTCCGGCGTGGCCGCCGGCAGCGTGTCGCGGCCAAAGGCAGCTGGTCGCTCGCGACCGGAGACGTGGTGTGGATCGAGACGCCTGGTGGGGGCGGTCACGGGGCGCCGCGCCGCCGCCTCAAGCCGAATTCGCCGGGGCGCTGAGCGCGACGAAGCTCGCCCGCAGGCGCGGCTCCCGCGGGTGGCGAGTGAGCGCGCGGGCCAGGATGCGCCGGGCGAGAGTCTCCTTGTCGCGCAGTTCGGCGAGGCGAGCGCGCGCCAAGGCCACCGGAACCCGCTCGGCGCCGCACTCCCTCGCCCGGCGCAGCGCGCGGGCGGCAGCCGGGAACTCCGCGCGCGCGGCCAAGGCCTCGAAGCGCCAGAGATGCACCGTGGCACTCTCCGGAGCGAGCAGGGCTGCATCCTCGAGCAGGGGGGAGGGTGCGAGCACCTTCCAGGCCGCACGCCGGGTCCAGCGCGCGAGCACGAGGCGCAGAGGGAACGGCAGGTGGAAGCCATCGAGGTGGCGGCGGATCGCACGGATCCGGCGGAAGCGCGCGCGCGGGTCGGGGCGGGCGCGGGCGGCCGCGTCGTGCAGCGATACCAGTTCGTGGTCGCGCAGCAGGTCGGCGGCGAGACCGACCAGGGCTTCGACGAGACGCTGGGTCCAGAAGGCGACGAACTCCTGGCCGCGGTCCAGGCGGTCGAGCATCTGCGCGAGCAGATGCTGCAGATCCTCGGGGCACAACCCGAGTGCGGCGGCGGTGCGGCTCGTGTTCAGGCGGCCGTTCTTCAAGTGCACGCCGCGCGTGACGAGGTGTTCGAGCAGGCGCTGCGAGGCGGGCGGGAGCTCCGGGATGGTCGTCCCCGGCGATGCGACCAGACCCTCGCCGCCGCCGAGCTCGTCCGGCTCGCACTCGATGTGGCGACGGCGGCCGGCGCGCAAATGCCAGTCGTAGTGGCGACGCTGCAGGAGCCGGAGCCAGTGGCCCTCCCGTTGCGCCGGGTCGAGGTGCTGCAACTCCTCCTTGTGCTCGAGCCAGTCGAGCACGAGTTCCTGGCGCAGGTCCTCGGTCAGCTCGGGGTGCAAGCGCGGATCGATCCCTTTCCAGCGACGCAGGCGCGCGAGCAAGGTCGGCAGTCCCGTGCCGAGGAACGCGTGCAAAGCCGGATCGAGTCCGGTGCCGTCCGTGGTCTGGATGTTGGTCATGGTCCTCCCTGGGTGCAGGTCGTTGGTTGAAATACGGAGGACCGTAAGTAATGACTCCGCGGCACCGGAAAGCAAGCTCCGCCTCAGACCTTCCGCAGTCGCCGGAGGCCGTTATGCTGCGGTGCTTTCCGCCGACCCACAGCACATGCCCATCTCCTGCGTCATCGGCATCCTCTGGGGTGACGAGGGTAAAGGAAAGATCATCGACCTCCTCGCCCAGGATGCCGATGTCGTCGCCCGCTACGGCGGTGGCCACAACGCCGGCCACACCCTGATCCACCAGGGCGATCGGCTCGTGCTGCACCTCGTGCCATCCGGGATCCTGCGTCCGGGCGTCGTGAACGTGATCGGCAACGGCGTGGTCGTCGATCCCTTCCACCTGCGCGAGGAGATCGAGCGGCTGCGGCAGCGAGGCGTGGCGATCACCCTGGGCAAGAACCTCCTGATCTCCGAACGCGCGCACGTGATCCTGCCGCTGCACCAGGCACTGGATCGTGTTGCCGAGCAGGCCCGTGGGGCCGGCCGGATCGGCACGACCGGGCGCGGGATCGGCCCGGCCTACGCCGATCGCGCCGCCCGGTGCGGAATCCGCGTCGGCGATCTGATCCGGCCCGACACGCTGCAGGCCCGCCTGGTCAGTCTCCTGGCCGAGAAGAACCCGGTGCTCGCCGCCTTCCATCTGCCGGAGATCGCGCCGGGCCCGCTGGCCGAGGAGCTGCTCGCGGTCGGAGCCTTCCTGCGTGCAGGCATCGCCGACACCGGCGCCTTCCTGCGCCGCGCGCTCGGTGCGGAGCGGCGTGTGCTCTGCGAAGGCGCCCAGGGGGTCCTGCTCGACGTCGACCACGGCACCTACCCGTTCGTCACCAGCTCGTCGGCATCGACGGCCGGCGTCGCGGTCGGTCTCGGTGTGCCGCCAACGGCCCTGTCGCGCGTGGTCGCGGTCGCGAAGGCCTACGCGACCCGGGTCGGCGAGGGCCCGTTCCCGACCGAGCTCGCGGACGCGCTCGGCGAGCGGCTGCGCATCGCCGGCCGCGAGTTCGGTTCCACGACCGGACGGCCGCGTCGCTGCGGTTGGTTCGATGCCGTGGCGGTCCGATATGCCGCCGAGGTTTCGGGCGCCACGGAACTCGTGCTGACCAACCTCGACGTGCTCGCCGGTTTCTCGCCGTTGCGGCTCGCGGTCGCCTATGCCGACGCGCGTGGGGTCCGCGCGCCCGGCTTCCCGGCGTTCGACCTCGAGGCGATGCGGCCGGTCTACGAGGACCTGCCTGGATTCACGCAGGATCTCTCGGGCGTGCGCCACTTCGCCGACCTGCCAGCCGAGGCTCGCCGCTATGTCGAGCGGATCGAGACCCTGACCGGTCTCGCGGTCAAGGTCGTTTCGGTCGGACCAGGACGCGACCAGGTGATCGCGCGGTGAGTCAGGCCGGCGACGCGCTCCCGGTTCCGCGCTCGGTCGCGATCATCATGGACGGCAATGGCCGCTGGGCGCGCTCGCGCGGCTTCGAGCGGATCTTCGGGCACCAGCACGGCATCACGGCCGTGCGTGAGACCGTGACCGAATGTGCGCGCCTGGGCGTCAAGGCACTGACCCTCTATGCGTTCTCGGAGGAGAACTGGCGCCGGCCGGCGCGCGAGATCCAACTGCTGATGAACCTGCTGAAGCGGTTCCTGGTCGAGGAACTGCAGACGCTGCAGGACAACCACGTGCGGCTGGTCCACGCCGGTCGCAGCGAACGCCTCGCCCCCGAGATCCGCCAGCTGCTCGAGGAGACGATCGCACTGACTGCCGCCAACCAAGGCCTCACGCTCTGCCTCGCGATCAGCTACGGCGGGCGGCAGGAGATCGCCGACGCGGTCCGCGCGATCGCCGCGGAGGTGCAGCGCGGGGAGCTCGCGGCTGAGGACGTGACCGAGGAGACGATCGGGGCGCACTTGTATCGCCCCGACCTGCCCGACCCGGACTTGCTCATCCGCACGGCCGGCGAGCTGCGCGTCTCGAACTTCCTGCTCTGGCAGATCAGCTACGCCGAGATCTGGGTGACCGACGTGCGCTGGCCCGAGTTCACGAAGGAGCACCTGCACGAGGCGTTCCGCGCCTACGGCCAGCGCGTGCGGAAGTTCGGGGCAGTCGTTCCGTGAGTGCTGACCCGACCAAACGGAAGCGGGAGATCAGGACACGCTTCGTGATCGGGCCGCTGATCGGCCTCTTCGTCGTGGGGGTGTTCCTGCTCGACTCCTGGGTCACGAAGGGGTGGGTCGCCGCGAGCGTCTTCTTGCCGATCTCACTGCTCGGCGCGCACGAGTACGTCGCGATGCTGCGCAAGGGCGGTTTCGCGGTGAACGGCCCGCTGCTCTACGTCG
>CAZSKV010000545.1:0-2786 GCA_964607495.1 uncultured candidatus Brocadiaceae bacterium | reverse complement strand
GGATCGTCCAGGCCGGGGGCCGGGGCAGGCCAGGGACGTCGCTGAGCGCGCCGCCCGCCACGATCTGGCGCAGGGTGCCGACCGTCGCCGGGTCCTCGCCGAGCTTCCAGACGACCTCGAGCCGCGGATGGGACACGCCCTGCGCGTCCGGGGAGCCGGAGAGCAGGTGCACGAGCAGCTCCTGGTGGTCGGTCGGGTCGGTGATCGCGTCGATGGCATTGGCGTCGACCAGCGGCTCACTGACCCAGCGCACGAGGTTCAGGCCCGTCGACCGCCCGGGCTGGGGCCCGCCGTCCTCCGCTTTGAGGTAGTAGTGGACGATCCGGAACACGTCGTAGCGCAGGCTCCTGGAGTTCGTGGGCGTCGTGTACTCCGCGCTCCAAGCATGCTTGGCGAAGACCAGCTCGTTGCCGGTCTTGGCGTTGCCGGCGACGTCCTTCTTGAAGGTATCGGTGGTGGCGATCGTCGGCAGGGTGCTGGCCAGGGTCGGCGCGAGGGCCCACGACTCGAGCCTCGCCTTGTAGGCGAGGCCGGTCGCGTCGTTGCCGAAGAGCCGCACCGCCGAGCGGACCTCGTTGCGCATGTCGTCGGCCAGGTCCTGCGTGATCTCGGTCGCGCGGTTCATCCGCTCGGCGTACTTGGCGGCGTCCTGTCCGGAGATCATCAGCGTGGTCACGGCCATGATCATCACCAGCAGGATCGTGGCGGCGATCACGACTTCGAGCAGAGAGAAGCCGCGCATGGAGCGGGTCTCGTGGATGTTCGGCATGGCTTCCTCCCTCAGCGGCTGATGAAGATCTTCACCTGGTGCTGGCTGTAGTGCAGGCTCTGGTTCTGGCGGTAGGCCTCGACCCTGAGCAGGTAGCTGCCTTCGGGGAAGCTCGCCGCCGGCACCGACCAGGTGAAGGTCTCGTTGCCCGCCACCGCGTCGGCGTGGACGTAGAGCGGGAGGCTCGGCTTGACTCCCGGCGTGGCCACCGAGTCGTCCTCGACCTGCAGCCAGCTCGTGCCACCGTCCCGCGAGTACATGACCACGTAGTCGATCTCCGACTCGTTCTCGCTGAACGAGCCCGCCGTGCCGCTCGTGTACTTCTGGCCGTCCCACCGCAGCCAGTCGACCTGCGCCTTGATGTCGATCGTGGCCGGGTTCGTGAGCTCGGTGATGTCGGTCGGGGAGGCGATCGACACGCGCGGCGGCAGCTGGATCCGATGCGGGGCGGCCAACGCCGCGTTGCCGCCCTCGAAGAAGGACTGCACGAGCGAGAGCATCGAGAACTTGGCGATGAACGCCGAACCGGACTCGACGGTCTTGTCGAGGCCGTTCACGATCACGAACGCCGACTTCGAGCCGGCGGTGTTGAACAACTGCACGAGGCCGGATCCGGTCTGGCCGGCGACCTGGTGGTTGTAGTACTGCTTGAGCAGGACCGCGCTCCCGCGCTCGGCGTTGTACGGGAACGAGTTCCATTCGGTGCCGACCGTGCCCGAGAGCGAGTTCGCGAGGCCGAACGGCCGCGAGATCATGGTCGTGGTGGGCATCGGGAAGTTGTAGTTGTTGGCCAGGTCCAACCCGGCGCCGACGAGGGTGCCGGTCTGCCCATCCCGGAACTGGTGGTGGAAGGTCGCTCCGGAGGCGCCGATGTTGAAGAAGCTCGTGCAGCCTTCGGTGCTCGTGCACTGGATGCTGCCGCCCAGGAGCGTCCCGTAGGCGGTGAAACCGGACGCGGTGTAGACGGAACTCTCGCTGCGCTGCAGGAACTCGCCCGCCGCGTTGCCCGCCGGCAGGTTGCCGGTCGTGAGCCACTGGCTGTTGAACGCGGTGTCCGGGTACAGCTCGCCGAGCCAGGGCATGCCCATCCAGTAGCTCGTGTGGCCCGGGATCAGGCTCACGCTGCGCACGAGCATCCGGCTGCCGGTGATCGTGTTCAGGTAGCTGTTCACGCCTGGCGCACCGAACGGGCGCAGGTTGACCGGGATCGAGCTCGGGTAGTTGTTGGCCGCGTCGTAGCCGATCTCGTTGCCGAAACCGGCGTAGTAGTACGAGAAGCCGGTCAGCGTCGTGTAGACCGCGCCGGTCTCGACCAGACCCGTGCGCAGGATCTGCATGAAGCGCGGCAGGTCCTGGCGCAGCCGGCCCATCCAACGGTTGTAGAGCTTCCAGTTGGCGAGCGCCGGGAAGTCCGGCCGCGCGTTCTCGGTCCCCGAGCTCAACGCGTCCCAGAACCAGTTGTAGCCGTCCAGGAAATCGAGCGCGCCGGTGTTCAGCATGTCCTTGTAGGGCAGGTGCCGCGGATCACCCTGGAACTGCGCGCGCTCGGTGAACGGCACGTCGGTGTTGCTGTCGCTCCACCAGGTGTAGGTCTCCGAAAAGTTGTCCGGCTTGTAGGGTGCCGGGTAGACCGTGCCGAACGCGAGGTTCTTGTCGTCCGCGAGCGAGTCGTCCCAGATCGAGGTGCGGATCGTCAGCGTGACGTCGGCGTTCGGATTCGAGTAGACGCCGTTCACGTCGACGAAGCGCGAGCTGTCGAACACCTCGCGCGGGATCGTGATCACCCACCGGGCGGTGTTCTTGGGCCCGTCGCCGAGCGAGTTCAGGTTGCGCGAGAAATCGGTCGCGACCTCGCAGGGCGCCGGCACGTACTCGAGCCCATAGAGCCGCGAGCGCTTGTTCGCGTTCAGGCCGCGCCAGTTGCCGGGCGTGGTGCTGTCCTCGACGTACGGAGCGACCAGTGGCGTCTGGTAGAGCTTGAGCAGCGTGAACCGCTCCTGGCCCGCGGGCACCGCGG
>CAZSKV010000544.1:0-5324 GCA_964607495.1 uncultured candidatus Brocadiaceae bacterium | reverse complement strand
TCATCGCCCGGACCGATGCCGAGGGCAAACGTTGGGAGCTCGTGAGCATCGGCTACCGCAACGCCTATGACCTCGCGTTCAGCACCGACGGCGAGCTCTTCTCGTGGGACAGCGACATGGAGTGGGACATGGGCACGCCGTGGTACCGCCCGACGCGGGTCACCGTCTGCCCGCCGGGTTCCGACTTCGGATGGCGCAGTGGCTCGGGCAACCCGCCGGCCTGGTTCGCCGACAGCCTGCCGCCGGTGCTCGAAGTCGGTCCAGGCTCTCCGGTCGGAATGACCTTCGGCACGGGTGCGCGGTTCCCGACCCGCTACCAGAAGGCGCTCTTCCTCCTCGACTGGACTTTCGGCACGGTCTACGCGGTGCACCTGGAGCCCAAGGGCGCAAGCTACACCGCGGTCAAGGAGGAGTTCGCGTTCGCCCGGCCCTGGCCGCTGACCGACGTGACCATCGGCACCGACGGCGCGATGTACCTGACGATCGGTGGGCGCGGCACGCAGTCGGGTCTCTACCGGATCCGCTTCACCGGCAGCGAGTCGACCGAGCCGCCAGTCGTCACGACGCCGACGCCCGAGCTGCGGTTGCGGCGCAGGCTCGAGGCCCTGCTCGCCACGCCGGATGCGGATGCCGTGACGACGGCCTGGCCGTACCTCGCGCACAGCGACCGCTTCGTGCGCTTCGCGGCCCGCGCGGTGATCGAGCACCAGCCGGTGGCCACGTGGCAGGAGCTCGTGTTCGCCGCCAAGGAGCCGCGCGTCCTGATCCATGCGCTCGTCGCGCTCGCCCGCTGCGGCGACAAGGCCCTGCAGAGCCGCGCGCTCGAGAGCTGGCTCGGCCTGGACCTCGCCGGACTGGATGCCGACAGCCAGCTCGATGCGTTGCGCGCCTGTTCGCTGCTGCTCACGCGCATGGGCCCGCCGGCGCGCGAGACGGCGCTCCGGATCGCGGCGAAGGTGGACGCGCTCTTTCCGACGGCCGACTACCGGCTGAACCGCGACCTCGCGAGCCTGCTGGCCGTCCTGGGTTCCCCGACCGTCGTCGCGCGACTGCTCGAACAGATGCGCGTGGACGAGTCGCAGCCCGCCGACCCGGGTCTCGCGCGGTTGATCGAACGCAACGGCGGCTATGGCGGGCCCATCGCCGACATGGTCGCTTCGAAGCCGATCAGCCAGCGCTTGCACTACGCGAACGCCCTCAGCGTCGTGGCGCATGGGTGGACTCCTGAACAGCGCCGGGAGTACTTCACGTGGCTGGCGCTGGCATCGCGGGAGAGCAAGGGTGGCGACAGCTTCCAGGGCTTCGTGCGCATGATCCGCGCGGCTGCCATGCAGCACGTGCCGGTCGCGGAACGTGCCGGTCTCGCTCCGGAACAACTGCTCGCACCGGATGCGCCGCCGCCGCTGCAGGCGCCGCTCGTGCAGCCCAAGGGCCCTGGCCGTGACTGGACCGTGGCGGCTGCTTCGGCGCTCGCGCAGCGCGGCCTCGTGCGCCGCGACTTCGCGCAGGGCAAGGCGATGTACCAGGCGGTGCAGTGCGCGATCTGCCACCGCTTCGGTGGCGAAGGGGCCAGCGTCGGTCCGGATCTGACGAGCGTCGGCACGAAGTTCAGTGCCCGAGATCTGCTGGAGTCCATCCTCGAGCCGTCGAAGGTCATCAGCGACCAGTACCAGACATCCGCGGTCATGACCCGGGGCGGGGCCTCGGTGTTCGGCAAGGTTGTCGGGGAGGAGAATGGCGAGCTCGTGATCGCGGTCAGTCCCTTCGACGCGTCCCTCGTGACCCGGGTCAAGAAGGCCGAGGTCACGGCGATCCGGCCGGTCGAGCTCTCGACGATGCCCCCAGGCCTCGTGAACCGCCTGAACGAATCCGAACTGCTCGACCTGCTGGCCTTCCTGCTCTCGGGCGGCAACCCGCAGGACAAGATGTTCGCGCGGTGAGGCGCGGCCGCCACCGCCTCGCGGCAAGCTGCCGTGCACGGCAGCAGGGGGCCGCGCGGAATTCGGCGGCGCGGCGTGGGTTCCTGCTCCAACGATGCGCGCCCGGCAGCGCCGGGCGCAGTACGAGGAGATCCCGATGTCCCCGATCCCGACCCTCGCCGATTGGCGAGCCAAGCATCCCGAGCGCGTGCGCGACCTCGACGAGGCGGCGCAGAAGCTCGACTACATGACCGATCTCTGCCTTGCCGCCGGCAAGGTCACACCGGGGGACCTCGGCAGGCACACGGACCGCGACGAGGGACTGGTCATGAAGGTCTTCCGCTGGGCAGCGCTCGAACGGGTCGGCGCGACGTCGCTGCTCGCGAGCGTCGATCCCGACTGGGCGGCCGAGTTCGTCGACGGGAGGATCGTGCCGCACTTCGGCGCGGCGCTCGCACTGATCAAGAGCCGCCACGGCGTGGTCGACACCGTGGCGTCCGAGGCGCGCGCGGCGACGCACGCGAAGACCGCGCTCGAGCGCCTCGATGCGGCCGAGCGATCCGAGGGCACGATCAGCTATTGGGAGCGGCTCGCCGAGGCCTTCCTGCTCTGGGAGCAGGCACAGACGCGGCTCTTCGAGGTCAAGGAGGAGCTCGCGAGCCTGCATGCGATGAACGCGACCGCGTTCCGCGAGTTCTGGCATCGCTATCCGCACACCGCGCGCATGTTCGAAGCCTGCTATCCGCAGGAGGTCGTGTCTGCCAAGGCGCCGGCCGGCAAGGCCTGAGCGCGCAGCTGGTCAGCGGCAGCGTTCCTCGCGCGCATCCAGCACGGTGCCGAGCGTCTTCGCTTCCACGATCCGGAGCGGCATCAGCACGGAGCCGGTGCAGGCGTAGCGCACGAGGAGACGCGGCACTTCCCGGCACACGCGCCGCGTGTAGCCGGCGCGCGGGACCGGCGCGCAATGGGGCGGGGTCCACAGATGCCAGGCCGGACCACAGGCGAGCGGCGGTCCGGACTCCAGCCGGCCGGCGTTCCACGCTGCGCCGAGGTCGGGGCAGGAGTCCTGGGCGACCCAGAGCAGGCACGCGATGCCGAGGCAGGTCTTCACACCCTGCGAGAGTCCCGAACCTGCCGGCGATCACATCCGCGCGCGGTACGCTGCGGACCTCAGCGTGTGCCGCGTCCGCTCGTGCCCGTGACCGGCACCGCGGTCTCGACGATCCCGAAGGCCTTGGTCAGGTGCGCGAAGCGCTTGGGGTCGGCCGCCGCGGCCGCCGCCGTGCGCACGGCGAACGGCCGCGTATCGAGCCACGCGATCGTGCCGTCCCACGAGGCGGTCGCGAGGCGCGTGCCGTCCGGACTGAATGCCAGGTGCCAGATCGTGTCCTTGTGTGGGTGCAGCGTGACGACCGGCAGCAGCCGTTCGGCGTCGAGCAGGGTCACGCCGCCGGTCCCGCCGGCGGCGATCCGCCTGCCGTCCGGGCTCCAGTCGAGGCGGTAGACGCCGATCGCGAGCCGGTCCGGCAGCGCGCGGATCTCCTGGTTCACGAGGTCGATCACCCGGACCGTCCCGTCGCTGCTGCCGGTCACGAGTCGCCGGCCGTCGGCGGCGATCGCGAGGGTGTCGATGGCGGCGGTGTGGACCTTCCATTCGTGCACGAGCTTGCCGTCGTGCGCACTCCACAGGCGCACCGTGCCATTGCCGTGGCAGCTCGCGAAGTGCGCACTGTCCGGCGTGAACGCGAGCTGCGCGGTCCCGCTCGTGGTCGGCAACTCGGCCAGCCGCTGCCTGGTCTGCAGATCCCAGAGCGAGATGCGTTTCTGGTTGCGCTCCGCGGCCACGACGAAGCGTGCATCCGGCGCGATCGCCGCGGCGTAGAGGCCAGACGCGTGCTCGAGGGTCGCGTGCAGCGTCGCGGCAACGAGGTCGAAGACCTTGACCGTCTTGTCGTAGGAACAGGTGATCAGGAAGCGTCCGTCGCGCGAGAATCCGGTCACGTGGCAGGAGCCCTGCTCGCCGGGCGGATGCGGCTTCCAGTGCGCGACCTTGGTCAGCTTGGCCGCGTCCCAGAGCGCCACCGAGCCGTCGTAGCCACAGCTCGCGAGCAGCGCCGAATCGGCGGACCAAGGCGTGAAGTAGCAACTCTGCGCATGGCGTCGCATCGCCGTGCCATGGTCGAGCTGCGTCACATCCCAGAACCGGACCGTCTTGTCCACCGCGCCGGAGAGCAGCTGCTTGCCGTCGGGCGTGAATGCGAGCGCGCGCACCGCGAGGTCGTGGCCGCGCAGCTGCGCGAGCAGGCGCCAGTCCTTGGTGGCGAAGATCCGCACCGAGCCGTCGCGTGAACCGGTTGCGAGCCAGGCACCGTCCGGCGAGAACGCGAGCGCGTGCACCATCTGCGCGTGCGCGAGCACGGCCTTCTGCTGGCTGGTCGCGCTGTCGAAGACCCGCACCTTGCCGTCCTGCGCGCCGGCGGCCAGCAGTGCGGCGTCCGGGGAGAACGCGACACAATCGACGCCGCGGTAGACGTCTTCGTCCGGGAACGCGCAGGCCGCCGGCGCTTCGCCGGGCGCGACCTTCCAGACGAAGGCCGCGAAGTCCCAGGAACTCGCGGCGAGGCGTTGCCCGTCCTTGCTCCAGGCGAGGCCGGTCAACGGCTTGCGGCCGCCGCCCAGCCGGAACTCCTCGGTTCCGCTCGCCGGATCCCAGAAGCGCACGCCGCCCTCGATCGTGTCCGGGCCGCCGGGCATGTCGTACGAACAAGAGGCGAGGCGCAGGCCGTCCGGGGACCAGGCAACCGCCGCGACCGGGTTCTTGTGCCCGGTGAAGGTCACGAGCTCCTTGCCAGTCGCGACCTCGAAGACCTTGGCCGTGCGATCCGCCGAAGCGGTCGCGATCTGCGCCCCGTCCGGCGAGAACCTGGCGACGTAGACCCCTGCCTTGTGGCCCTCGAGGGTCTGCTGCAGCTCCCGGGTCGCGAGATCGTAGATCCGGACCTTGCCGTCCATGCAGGCGGCAGCCAGGCGCTTGCCGTTGCGCTCCACGTCGACGCCCCGCACGGCGTCCGGAAAGCCGCCGAGCGTCGCGATGCTCTGGTCGGCCAGCGAGTGCAGGTAGTGCCACTCGAAACCGCGCTCGGCCTTGGGCGCTTGCTCGAGCCAGCGCCTGGCGCTCGCCCCCTCGTCGAGGCGCAGCGCGTACTCGGCCGCAGCGATGTGCGCAGTGTAGGAGGCGAAGGCCGGATCGGGCTGTGCCTGTGGCACCGCCAGCAACGTCAGGGTCAGCAGCAGGGTCATGTGTGCTCGGAGGTCGAGTTTCTTGCCAAGGGCGGCAGGCTCACGCCTTGCCGTGGTGGGGTCGCTTGCGGCGGCGCGAGTGCCCGGGTTCCGGGTCGCCGGTCC
>CAZSKV010000543.1:0-3767 GCA_964607495.1 uncultured candidatus Brocadiaceae bacterium | reverse complement strand
GCTCGCATCGTAGACCCCTGAAACCCAAGCACTTCGTACCGCAGCCGAGCGCAGACCGGCTCCACCGGGCGCCCCACGCACTCGCGCAAGACTAGGAGTTAGCAGACAAGATGAGCCCTATCGGTCGCGTCTTCGTTGTTTTGAATCTCGTTCTGGCTGGCGCGTTCGTCGGCTTCGCCGGGACCTTCCTGAAGAACCACACGGACTACAAGGCCAAGTTCACGGCCAAGTCGTCCGAGCTCGAGAAGTCGACCGCGGACTGGACCAAGGAGCGCGAGTCGCTGAACGGCCTGCTCGGCACGAGCAACCGTGAGCTGACGGCGGCCAACTCCAACTTCGCGCGGTCCGAAGCCGAGCTGAAGGAAGAGAAGAACCGCAACGAGACGCTCAGCAAGCAGGTCGCCGACCTGATCGCGAGCGTCAACCAGATCAAGTCGGACAACGCGACGGTCGCGAGCAAGGTCGAAGCTGCGAGCGAGGACGCCAAGAAGACGCTGCAGATGGCGATGGCGGCCGACGAAGAGAAGCACAAGGCGCTGAACGCGCAGCAGGCCGCCGAGGCCAAGCTGGCCGAAGCGAGCAACAAGATCACCGCGATGGACGCGGACATCGCGAACCTCAAGGGCGAGATCGCCAAGAAGGACACGATGATCCAGGAGCGTGACACCCTGATCGCGCTCGTGAAGCACAAGAGCCCCGGCATCCTGACGCTCGCCCAGCCGGACGCCGAAGGCCGCGTCCACCACTCGGCCGAGAAGCTCGTCACGATCGAGCTGACGAAGCCGAACCCCGAGCTCAAGGCCGGCAACACCTTCTCGATCTACAACGGCAACGCCTACAAGGGCGAGGCCGTGATCACGGACATCAAGGACAACTTCGCGTTCTGCCGCATGACGATGGTCAAGGACGCGATCGCCGTCGGTGACCGCGCGGCGACCAACCTGGGCCGCTGAACCAACACGAGGTGACCCCATGGCTCGCAATCCCAAGAAGTCGAAGGAAACCAAGAAGGAAGCCCCGGTCGTCGAGGCCGAGGCTGCGGTCGAAGAGGTCAAGGAGGGCGGCCTCGGCTTCGAGGACGGCATCGTCCTGACGACCTCGCTGCTGCTGCTCTGCGCGCTGGCCCTGACCTGGCTGGCATCGAAGAGCTACGCCGTCTGAACCCGGGCACCCTCAGGGGGTGATCCGGACCATGTGAAGTGCTACGCCGGGCCTGCTCCGCCGCACGATTGCGGGGCGGGCTCGCGGTGTTTCCAGGGGGTGGGTTGCGCGGCCAGTGGGGGCCGCCGGCCGCGCCGGCCCGCCGGAGGCCATGCGCCACCGGCCTCTGCGGGCATCCGCTCTCTTCCTTCTGTGCGCGCTCGCGCTACCGTTCGCCTCCGAGATCACCTTGGACTCGACAGCGCGGTACGCCATGCCAACGGAGGGGCAGCAGCATCCATGAAGCCGGTCGATTGGTTGATGGGTCGGTTCTCGACCGACATGGGAATCGACCTCGGTACAGCGAACACACTCGTCTGCGTGCGCGGCGAGGGCATCGTCCTCAACGAGCCGTCGGTCGTCGCCGTGCGGCGCGGGACCAACGACGTGCTGCTCGAGGGCAGCGCGGTCGGCAAGTCCGCGATCGAGTTCCTCGGCCGCTGCCCGCCCGGCTTCCAGGCGATCCGGCCGATGAAGAACGGCGTGATCGCGGACTTCGAGGTCACCGAGCGGATGCTGCGCTACTTCATCCGCAAGGCGCAGGGTGGCCGCCGGTTCGTCAAGCCGCGGATCGTGATCGCGGTGCCGTGGGGCATCACGATGGTCGAGAAGCGCGCGGTCATCGGTTCGGCCGAGCGCGCGGGCGCGCGCCGCGTCTACCTGGTCGACGAGCCGACGGCGGCCGCGATCGGTGCCGGGTTGCCGGTCCACGAGCCCCACGGGTGCATGGTGCTCGACATCGGCGGCGGCACCAGCGAGGTCGCGGTGATCTCGCTCGCAAACGTCGTGGAAGCCGAGTGCTTGCGCGTGGCCGGTGACGACTTCAACGAGGCGATCACGCAGTACATCCGCAACAAGTACAACCTGCTGGTCGGCGAGATCACCGCCGAGAAGCTCAAGATCGCCGCCGGCTCGTGCCTGCCGCTCAAGCAGGAGATCGAGGTCGAAGTGCGCGGCCGCGACTCGCTGACCGGTCTGCCGCGCAAGGCGATCGTCACGAGCGAGGACGTGCGGGAGGCGCTCGCGGAGCCCGTGACCAAGATCGTCGGCGCGATCAAGCTCGTGCTCGAACGCACGCCGCCCGAGCTCTCGGCGGATCTCGTGCAGTCGGGCATCATGCTCTGCGGGGGCGGCAGCCTGCTGCGCGGCCTCGTCGAACGGATCGAGAAGGAGACCGAACTGCCGACGCGGATCGCCGAGCACCCGCTCGAGAGCGTCGCGCGCGGCACCGGTCTCTTCCTCGAGAACATGGAGCTCTACTCGCAGTTCCTCGAAGGCGGCGACGACGTGGCTTGAACAGCGCCGCGGCGCTGTAGCGCGCATGGCCCTCGTCACGAGTCGAGCCAGAGGCTTCCCTTTCGGGCTCTACGCGACGCTGCTCGTCGCCGCCGTGGCGCTCCACTTCCGCGACGCGGCCGGCGCGATCGAGCAGCGCCTGACCGGCATCCTGTGCCTGCCGTTGCGCGCCTATGCGCGGCTCACGAGCGACGTGCACGCCGGGAGCAGCGACTGGGCGGCCGAGCGGCGGTGGCTGGCCGAGGCGCGCGCGCGGCAGGACCGGGCCGCGGCCGCCGTGTCCGCCGGCCTGCGCCCCGCCGGGCACGAGCCGATCGTCTGCCGCGTGCGCGAGGCCGTGCGCGCGCGCAGCAGCCGCGTCCCGACCCGTCTCGTGCTCGAGCGGCAGGCGGCCGAATTGACCGGTTGCGCGGAGTTCGTGACCTTCGGCGACCAGCTGCTCGGTTTCCTCGACTTGCGCGACCCCGCCGCACCGGCCGAGGTCGCCTTGCTCCATGCGGTTCCGGAGACCGGCGGGCCGACGCGCCTGACCGCGGAGATCGTGCTCGACACGGCCGCCGGGCCCACCGAGTCCCTGGTCTGTCTGGTCGAGCCGGCCGGCGCGATCGACCCGTGGCTGCTGCGCTGTGTGCTGCCTGCCGATCCATACCGCGCCGCGCAGATCGAGACCGGCGGCCAGCCCGTGCGCACGATCACGCTGGAGGGCGTCAGCACGCCGGCTCCGCCCGGATTCGGGCTCGGCGAGGTGCGCGTGCGTGGCTACCAGACCATGGGCCAGACCGTGCCGATCGGCCTCTACGTGCGGCCGCGGATCGCGCCGCCGGCGATCTCGGTGGTCGTGCTCTGGCGCGCCCACGCGGCGGCTCCGGCGCTCTCGGCCGCGGAGCCGTCGATCGTGGCGCAGCCGGCCAGGCTGCTCGAGCTGCCGGCGCCGCCGCCGGCGCGCGAGCGCTGGTTCGTGTCCCTGCTCGCCGCGGCGGAGGCCGTGCCGGGCGCGGCGCTGGTCAGCGGACCCTTCTGCCTCGGGACCGTGCAAGGTGCCGGCACGGGCTACGCGATCGTGGCGCCGTTCGGCGAACCGCGCGACTGGCTGCTGCTGCACGTGCCGGCCGATCCGGCGGCGCCGCCGCGCGATCTCGCGGCGCGCACGCTCGGCCGCGCCGATGGCCGGGTCGAGCTCGTGCTCGCCGATCGCGAGGAGGCGGTGCCGCGCGACGGCGTACTGCTGACCGGCAGCGGCGGACCTGCCTGTCCGAGTGGCTACTGGCTCG
>CAZSKV010000542.1:0-2214 GCA_964607495.1 uncultured candidatus Brocadiaceae bacterium | reverse complement strand
TCGCCCAGCTGCACGCCGACCGGCAGCGCACGGTGCGCTTCCACCTCGAGCGCCGCGGCCAGATCCTGGCCGGCACCTATCCGCGGCAGGAGGCCGACCGGATCCTGCACGAAGGGAACTTCCCGCTGCCCTGGAACCTGAAGGCGCTCGGCGGGCTCGACGACATCTGGATCTTCATGGCGGCGACGATGCTCTTCGGCGTGATCCTCGCCTCGCCGATCGTGCTCTGGCAGATCTGGGCGTTCATCGCCGCCGGACTCTACGCGCGCGAACGCAAGGTGGTCTGGGCCTTCCTGCCGGCGGCGTTCGGGCTGCTCGGGCTCGGGGTGCTCTTCGGCTACTACGTGGCCGTGCCGTTCGGGCTCTACATGCTCGTGCAGTACATGAACCTCGACCAGGTCGCGCCCTTCTTCACGGTGTCGCAGTACTTCAGCTTCTTCTTCTCGTTCTGCACTGCGCTCGGCCTGATGTTCCAGCTGCCACTCGTGATGCTCGTGCTCGCCAGGATCGGCCTCGTCACGCACGCGACGATGAAGCAGCACTGGCGCTACGTGGTGCTGATCATCTTCGTCGTCGCGATGGTCGTGACCCCGCCGGATCCGTTCAGCATGTGCCTGATGGCGGCGCCACTGCTGGTGCTCTACGGGTTCGGCCTGCTGCTGACCGCGCGCCTGCAACGTCCGGCGGTCGCCGGATGACCACGCCGCGCGCCTGTCTGCTGGCGATCGGCGACGAACTGCTGCACGGCAAGGTCGTCGACACCAACAGTGCGAAGATCGCGCGCGCCCTCGAGACGCTCGGCGTGCAGGTCATCGGCATCGCCGCGGTCGGCGACGACGTCGCGGACGGGGTCGCGGCGCTGCGCCGCGCGGCCGCGAGCGCCGAGGTCGTGGTCATGACCGGCGGACTGGGCCCCACCGGGGACGACCGCACGCGCCTGGTTGCCGCGCGGGCCGCCGGGGTCGAGCTGCGCTTCGTGCCCGAGTCGTGGCAGCAGATCGAAGCCTGGTTCGGGCGCCTCGGCCGTGAACCGAGCCCGAGCAATCGCCAGCAGGCGGAGTGTCCGGTGGGCGCCGAGCCGCTCGAGAACCGCTGTGGCACGGCCCCTGGCTTCGTGCTGCGCTGCGGCCAGGCGCTCTGCTTCGCGCTGCCCGGAGTGCCGGCGGAGATGGAGGCGATGCTCCTTGACCACGTGTTGCCGCGGTTGCGCCAGGAGCTGCGGCTGGGGAGCGTCGTGATCCACGAGGTGCACCTCGCGGGCTCGTCCGAGGCCCGGATCGGCGAGAAGATCGCGGACCTGCTGGCTGCCGGGCACCGGCCCCAGGTGGGGATCAACGCCCATGCGGGTTCCTACACGATCCGGATCGTCGGCGAGGGCACCGACGCGGCGGCCGTCGCGGCCGAAGTGGAGCGCGTCGCCGCGGTCGTCCGCGATCGCCTGCGCGAGTGGATCGTCTACGAGGGTCCGGAGTCGCCGGCCGCGCTCGTGGCGCGCGAGTGCATCGAGGGGGGCATCACGCTCGCCATTGCCGAGTCGTGCACGGGGGGGCTGCTCTGTGCGCGTCTGACCGAGGTGCCCGGCATCTCAAAGGTGCTCGAGGCCGGCTACGTGACCTATTCGAACGCGGCGAAGCAGGACGTGCTCGGCGTGCCGGCCGCGCTGCTCGCGGCGCATGGCGCAGTCTCACCCGAGGTGGCCGGGGCGATGGCCGAGGGTGCGCGGCGGCGGGCCGGAGCCGCGCTCGGCGTCGGCATCACGGGCATCGCCGGCCCGGGTGGCGGCAGCGCCGAGAAGCCGGTCGGGCTGGTCTGCTTCGGTCTCGCGTTCGAAGGCCAGGTCACGACCTGGAGCTTGCGCGTGGCGGACCTCGGGCGCAGCTTCATCCGCGAGCGGGCGATCCACGAGGCGTTGTTCGCGATCCACCGCCGGATCGGCGGGCTGCCGAAAAAGCGATGAACTCGTCGCGTGACTTTCGCCGATCCCTCGTTAGTCTTCCGCGCCTTCCGTGCTCCGGGATGGTGTAACGGTAGCACGACAGACTCTGACTCTGTTAGTCTAGGTTCAAATCCTAGTCCCGGAACCACTGGCGGAGCCGCCGGTTCGCTTGCGAATCGGCGGCTCTTGTCGCTTGTGCTCTGCGGCCGCGGGCGCTACCCGATGGTGTAACGGTAGCACAGAAGGTTTTGGTCCTTCTAGTCCAGGTTCGAATCCTG
>CAZSKV010000541.1:0-2812 GCA_964607495.1 uncultured candidatus Brocadiaceae bacterium | reverse complement strand
ACCTGGCGCACGCTTCCGCCGATGCCGACACCGAGATGCTCGTCGACGCCGCGTTGACGGATCTGTTGACGCGCCTCGAGCACCGGATCGAACGGGAAGGCGAGGAGACCACGGTCGCGATCCTGCAACGCTGCGTTGCGGTGTCCGGGTTCGCGCGTCTGCCCCAGGACGTGCAGGCACGCTATCACCGCGCGATCGCCGAGCGCCTGCTGCTCGCGAGCGAATTCGACCAGGCGCTGAGCCAGCTGCGTGACGCCCGCCGGCTCGCGACCGACCAGGTGCGGCTGGCCAGCCACGTGGCGATGCTCGGCGCCCTCGCCGAGATGCGCGTGCACCGGATCGAGGAACTCGAACCGCGTGCGGATCGGCCCATGCGGTCCGCAGGCTTGTCGTGGCTCGAGGCCGCGGTCGCGGATCCCGACAAGGCCGTGCCGGAAGCACTGCACGCCAAGGGCGTGCTGCTCTACGAGCAGGGCGACTACGTGCAGGCCGCGGCCTGCTTCGACGCCGCGGTCGCCGGCCTGCGCCGTGTGAATGGCCGTGACGCCGTGCTCGTCGATCGCACGCGCTTCTTCCTCGCGGCGGCACTGCTCGCCGCCGGCAACAAGGACGAGGCCTCGCGCGCGCAGAAGCTCATGGAACAGGCCCTCGACACGGTCAAGCCCGACCTCGAGAGCTTCTACCCCGTGCACGAGGCGTTGAAGGCGCTCGATCGCAAGGTCGCGCTGAAGTTCCTCGATGCCGTCGAGATGGGCCGCGGCACAGCCCCGGATCAACTGCTCTTCGTCGCGCTCGAGTACCTGTCGCTCGGCGAGGCGGCGCCGGCGGCGGCCGCCGCCAACCGCGTGCTGCAGATCGCGGTCAACCTCGACCACCGGATCGAGGCGATGCGCGTGCTGCTGACCGCGCACAACATGCAGGGCGATCGGGGCGCAGCCCGCGAGGTCTACGAGGAGATGCGCGACCTGCTCGCGCAGCGCGGCAAGTTCCAGGAGCTCGAGGTGATGCTCAAGAACGAGGCTTTCGTCGGACAGGCTCTCGACCACGTCGAGATCAAGGCCGAACTGGCCGCCGTCTACGAGGAGGTCGAGGGGCGCGAGTTCGAGCGGGCGCAGCTGCAGACCGCGATCGCGCGCTCGCTGCGCGCGAAGCGCGAGTCCGCCTCCTTGCAGGAGGCGTACGGGATCCTGAAGGATGTCGAGATCCGCTTCCCCGAACTCGCCCGGGACGACCTCGCGGCGATCGAGAAGCTGCTCGAGCTCGAGGAGACGCCGCCGGCGGACCCGGGCAGTGGCAAGGTGCTCTGCGAGAGCGTGAAGAAGAGCCTCGGCCACCGGCCGCGCATCCTGGTGGTCGGCGGCAACGAACGGCAGCGCAAGCACCACCCGAAGTTCGAGGAGCTCGCGAGCGAGTGGGGCTTCGACGGCGAGTGGTTGCTCGCCAACTACGTGTCGCCGCAGAAGCTCGTGAACCAGGTCGGCGAGCGGCTCGCGAGCGGCAAGGTCGACCTGCTGGTGATGCTGCACTGGAACCGGCACGAAACGACCGAGCCGGCCCTCGAGCTCGCGCGCAAGAGCGGGGTCACGGCGCGGACCGTGCACTACGCCGGGTTCACGAGCCTGCAGGTCGCGCTCACCGACCTGCTCGGCAAGGTGGGCAGCCGCGGCAAGGACAGCCGGGCGGCGGCGAAGGCCTGAGGCCTGCGGCCGAGGCCGGCCGAGCCGGGATCCAGGACCGGGTCCCCCGCCGGGCTGACTTCCGATAATGGCCCTTATGGCAAGTGGTGGGGTGACGCCGGCACCCTACCTGCCGAGCTGCAGCAGAAGGCTCAGGTAGAAGGTCACGTCCGGGCCGGTGTGCTCGGAGAGGTCCTCGCCCACCGCGATCTCGAGCAGGGACTGCCGGGAAACGCGGATCCGGCCACCGGACCAGAGCAGCCACTGGTCGTTCGCTGCCTCCCGGAACGCGAGGTTCTCGAGCAGCGAGTTCTCGACCTGGGTCTGCAGCACGAAGCTCAGGGTGTCGCTCGCGAGCCACTCGACGCCGCCGCCGAAGGCGACAATGTCCTCGACCGGGAACGCGGTCTTGCGCGCGAGGTACGGCTGCCGGGTCCAGGCGTAGTTCGCCCAGCCGGTGAACGAGAACATGCCGACGTCGGCTTCGCCGAAGAGCCCGGCCGCGAACTCCCAGCGGCCGGTGCCATAGCCGTGCTCGTCGTGCGCGAGCGGCACGTCGACCACGCCCCGCACGCCAAGGCCATAGGGCCGCTCCTCGGTCACCGGCAGGAAATGCCAGGTCATGCCCAGGGGCACGTCGAGCAGCTGCACGTTGGCCTGGTCGAGCCGATGGACGTCGGTACTGCCGCGCCGCGCATGGACGTCCCACTGGTTGTTCGGCACCGAGGTGCGGCCCTGATCCGGAAGGCCGAGCGCGTCGTGGTAGTCGATCAGGAACTCGTCGAGGAAGCCGCCGCTCGTGTGCGCGAACGGCAGCTCGGCCGTCACCTCGAGATCCTGGCCGACTCCGGCCTTGGTCTTGATGCTCGTGCGCAGGATCTCGCCGTCCTGGTAGAGCGAGTTGCCGTTCCCCGACCCGCTCAGGAACAGTGACGTGTAGGCCGCATCGATCCGCAGGTCGACCGCGCCGCCGGGCAGCGGCCGCGCGCGGCCCGGGTCGAGACTCGGCGCGACCAGTTGTGCGGGGTTCTGGTTGCGCACCGGCAGCGGTCCGGCGAAGCGGCGCTCGCTCGCGCAGGCACACAGTGCCGTGAACAACCAGATGGTGGACAGGAGTGGGCTCGACGCGATCGGGT
>CAZSKV010000540.1:0-12149 GCA_964607495.1 uncultured candidatus Brocadiaceae bacterium | reverse complement strand
CGAGCATGGGGAGCGCACCTTCCGCGGCAAATGATCGCCGCTGGGATGCCGCGCCGCCGCCGCGGTTACCGGGGCCGAGCTCCTAGCGCAGCTTCTCCCAGTACTCCTCCGGCATGTCGTGGGCGATCTTCAGCGCCCCGTTGGCGCCCCCGTACAGCGACTCCTCGACGCGCAGCACCTTGCCCCCACCGAGGTTCTGCCGCAGCGCCTGCTCGACCGCGGTGTCCAGCCCCTTGATGCCCGAGCCGCCGCCGGCGAGCAGCACGCGGTTGCGCAGCTTGTGCTGGAACTCGGGGTCGAACGACGCAACCAGCCGCTTGATGCCGTCGACGATCGGCGGGATCAGGATCGAACAGGCCTGCCGGATCTCCTCGGTCAGGTCGAACTGGGTCGGCTTGCCTTCGACCGGCAGCTCGACGAGGCAACGCTCCATCGGCTCGCCGAGGAACGACCAGCGCTCCTTGATCTCCTTGATCATGAAGATCGAGAACTGCGCCTCCGGGTGCTTGTGCTTGATCAGGCGTGCGAGCTCCTGGTCGACGGCATCGCCCGCGACGCCGAAGGTGATCTGGTCGGCCTCCTCCGGCATCGTGCCGTGCATGCGGCAGAGGTCGGTCGTGCCGGCGCCGATGTCGATCACGAGCACGTCTTCGAGCATGTCGAGGCCGTAGGCCACCGAGAACGGCTCGCTGCAGAGCATGACCGAGTCGACCGAGGCCCGGGCCGCGTCGATGATCGCCTCCTTGTTCTGGATCGAGGCCTGCGCCGGCGCGCCGATCACCGCGTAGACGAGCTCGTCCTTGCGCGGGCGCGCGAGCCGGATCGCCTCGCGGATCAGGTCCTTCGCGGCCTTCAGGTTCTGCTCGGCCTCCTTCGAGGACTTCTGCTCGCTGTGCTTGAGCACGCCCTTCTCGAGCGGCTTGTAGAGCTCGAGCGACAGCCGCTTGTCGAGGGCTTCCTTGCCGAAAAGCACGTCCTTCTGCAGCAGCTTCTTGCTGACGACGTCCTTCGGGTACCCGACGACGGAGTAGATCGTCTCGCGTACGCCGTTGCTCGCCGAGACCGAGGTCCGCGAGGTGCCCAGGTCCATGCCGATGTAGAGGACGCCCTTCTTGTCGCGGGCGCTGCTGCTGTCCGACGTGCTGCTCATGATTCGCTCTGGAGATTGCTGGTTGGTCTCTGCCGCGGAACCCGTCTCTGCCCCTGGTACCGAAGGCCTGCGGATTCCGGGCCGGGCATCATGCCCGCGCGAGCCGCGGCTTTCCTGCCTGCTCATTCGCCCATGCTCCCTTTCTGCAGCGCGAGGTTGGCCTTGAAGATCACGGCCATCAGCTCCTTCTTCTTGGCCGCCTGGACGTCGTCGGCGGACAGGCCCTGCACCTGCTTGAAGACCGACGGCAGGCCGGGATCCTGGCGGATCGCCGTCGCGGCGTGCGCCAGCTGCTGTTCGGAGTCCGCGAGCGCCTCGTTCAGCTTGCCGATCCGGCGCTGCAGGACGTCGATCTCGCGGTCCCGCGCCGCCTCCTGCGCGATCATGACCGCCTTCCGCTCGGTGTCGAGCAACGCGAGCGTGTGCTCGAGCAACTGGTCCCGCAACTCGGCGAGGTTCGGCGTGCTGCGGTCGATCTGGGCCCGGAACAGGGCGTCGATCTGCTGCGCGATCGCCGCGTTCTCGCCGGCGTAGCGGCGCTTGACGTCGACTTCGCTGAAGTTCAGGCGTTCCTGCAGGTTGCGCTTTTGCCGGCCGAGTTCGTCGCGCAGCAGCTGGACCTCCTCCTCGGCACGCTCCTTGAGCTTCTCGACTTCGTCCTTCTGCTTGGCCAGATCCTCGTTGGTCTGGAGCATGCGCAAGAACTCGGCCTTGGTCGCATCGGCCACCTGGTCGCGCTCGAGTCCCAGCAGCTTGTGCTTGAGGCTCCGGTGCACCGCCTCGTCGATCAACGCCACGAGCCGGTCGATGCCGAGGACGTTGACCTGCTTGACCCCCTTCTTCTGCAGCTGATCGATCGAGGTCTTGAACGCGAGCTTCTTGACCGCATCCATCAGGTTCTGCGAGAGGCTGGCCACGCTCAGCCCTCCTCGGCCCGGTAGCCCAGGCGCGGGTCGGCCTCGGGATCGGCGCCGCGCACCTCGGTAACGAACACGCCAAGCACGTTCGCGCCCAGGCCCTGCAGGGTCCGCACGGCATCCTTGGAGAGCTGCTTGCTGCTGTGCTCGAGCCGCACGACGAGCAGCGTGCCGTCGACCCGGGCCGCGAGCACGCTCGCATCCGTCGCCGGCAGCACCGAGGGCGTGTCGAAGATCACGTACTGGTAGCGTTCCTTGAGCCGCGAACAGAGCTCCTGGATGCGCGGCGCCGAGAGCACCTCGCTCGGCCCGGCGAGCCTGGTCCCGGCCGAGAGGATCGAGAGCTTGCGCACGCCGGAGGAGCGCACCGCCTGTTCGAGCCCGATGCGGCCGAGCAGCAGATCCGAGAGCCCGGGAGCGGGATTGAGCTGCAGGTACTTCTCGACCGACGGGCTGCGCAGATCTGCGTCCACCAGCAGGACCTCCGCGCGCTCGAGCTCGGCGAAGGCCAGCGCGAGGTTGATCGCGGTCACGGTCTTGCCCTCGCCCTGGATCGCGGAGGTCACGACGAGTGTCTTCGCCGCACCGTCAGGGTTCATGGCGATCAGCTTGTTGCGCAGCGCGCGCACCTGTTCGGCGCGGTAGCCGGCCGGATCGTGGAACATCACCAGGTACGGGTTCACGACCCGGTCCACGATCACGAGCAGATCCTCGGGCGAGCCTTGCGGCTCCTGCGGGGCGTCATCGCTCTTGCGGGTCCGGAACATGCGTCTCTCTATATCGAACGGGAGGCACCCCCCAGCAAAGTCCGTGCTGGGAGTTCCAACATGTCTCAGCTGGAGCCCAGGTCCACGCCGTGCTCCTTGGCCGTCTGGCGCGCCAGCTCGTATCCGGCGTCGGCATGGCGGGCGACGCCGATCCCCGGGTCGTTGGTCAGGACCCTCTCCAGGCGGCGGGCAGCCGCCGGAGAACCGTCGGCGACCGTCACCTGGCCGGCATGGATCGACCGGCCGATGCCCACGCCGCCGCCGTGGTGGATCGACACCCAGGTCGCGCCACTGGCCGTGTTCAACATCGCATTCAGCAGCGGCCAGTCGGCAATCGCGTCGCTGCCGTCCAGCATGCCCTCGGTCTCGCGGTAGGGCGACGCGACCGACCCGGTGTCCAGGTGGTCGCGGCCGAACACGATCGGGGCCGAGATCTCGCCGCGCTGCACGAGGTCGTTGACGGCGACGCCGAAGCGCGCGCGGTCGCCCTGCCCGAGCCAGCAGTTGCGCGCCGGCAGGCCCTGGAACGCGATGCGGTGCTGCGCCTTCTCGATCCAGCGCACGTGCGCGGCGGCCTGCGCGAACATCTCCCGCCCGAGCCGGTCGGTGCGGGCGATGTCCCGCGGGTCGCCCGAGAGCGCGACCCAGCGGAACGGCCCCTTGCCGGCGCAGAACAGCGGCCGCATGTACTCCGGCACGAAGCCCTGGATCCGGAACGCATCGGCCACGCCCATGTCGCGGGCCTCGGTGCGGATGTTGTTGCCGTAGTCGAAGGTGATCGCGCCGAGATCCTGCAGACCGCGCATGAGCCGGACATGGCGCGCGATCGTCGCCTTCGCCGCCTGCATGTAGGCCGCCGGATCGCGCTGGCGCAGCTCTTTGGCCTGCGCATAGGGCATCTGGTCGGGCACGTAGCCGTGCAACACGTCGTGCGCGCTCGTCTGGTCGGTCAGCAGGTCCGGCACGAGGCGCCGCTGCGCGAGCGCGCCGAGCAGCTCGGTCGCGTTGGCGAGCACCGCAATCGAGTAGGCCTCGCCGCGCTCGCGCCTGGCGAGCGCCTTGGCGATCCCGGCCTCGACCGAGGGCGCGAGCTCGTCGAGGTAGCGCGTGTGCAGGCGCTTGTCGATGCGCGCCCGATCGACTTCGGCCGCGAGGCACACGCCACCGGCCATCGTCACGGCCAACGGCTGTGCCCCGCCCATGCCGCCGAGTCCGGCGGTCACGACCAGCTTGCCGCGCAGATCGGCGCCGAAGTGGCGCTTGCCGGCGGCGACGAAGGTCTCGTAGGTGCCCTGGACGATGCCCTGGCTGCCGATGTAGATCCACGAGCCGGCGGTCATCTGGCCGTACATCGTGAGCCCCAGCGCCTGCAGGCGCCGGAACTCGGTCCAGTTGGACCAGTCGCCGACCAGGTTCCCGTTCGCGATCAGCACGCGCGGCGCGTCTTCGTGCGTGCGGAACACGCCGACGCACTTGCCGGACTGGACCAGCATGGTCTGGTCGGGCTGCAGGCGCCGCAGGGTCGCGAGGATGCCACGCAGGGCCTCGTGGTTGCGCGCCGCCTGCCCCGAACCGCCGTAGACGATCAGGCGCGCCGGGTCCTCGGCGACCTCGGCGTCGAGGTTGTTCTGCAGCATGCGGAACGGCGCCTCGATCTGCCAGTTGGCGCAGGTCAGCTGGCTGCCTCGCGGGGCCCGGAAGGTCACGGCTTCGGGTCTTGCGGTCATAGGGGGGCAGAGAGATTAGCAGGCGAAGAGCTGCCCGGTCCGTTTCTCGACCGCGGCGACCAGCCCACCGCCGGCGACGAGCAGTTCGGCCACCGCGAGGTCCGGGGCGAGGAAGCGGTCCGCCTGCAGCGGCGGCACCTTGGCCCGCACCGCGGCGTAGGCCGCAAGGACGCCCTTGCCCGGACGCAGCTTCTCGCCGCAATCGAGCCCCTGGCAGGCGCAGAGCAGCTCGATCCCGAGCACCTTGCTGGTGTTGCTCGCGACCTGCGCCGCGTGCCGTGCTGCCGTGACGCCCATCGAGACGTGGTCCTCGCGGTTGGCCGAGGTCGGAATCGTGTCGACGCTCGACGGATGCGCGAGCGTCTTGTTCTCCGAGCAGAGCGCGGCCGCGACGACCTGGGGGATCATGAAGCCGCTCTCGATCCCCGGCATGTGCGCGAGGAACGGCGGCAGGCCGGAGATGTCCGGGTTCACGAGGTTCTCGATCCGGCGTTCGCTGATGTTGGCCAGCGTCGAGAGGCCGATCGCGAGGATGTCCATCGCCTGGCTGACCGGCTGGCCGTGGAAGTTGCCGGCCGAGACGACCTCGCCGCCGTCGAGCACCAGCGGGTTGTCGGTCACCGAGTTGGCCTCGGTCGTGATCACGCGCAGGGCGTAGGCGATCGCCTCCTTGGCGGCACCGTGCACCTGGGGTGCGCAGCGCATCGAGTAGGCATCCTGCACCTTCGCGCACTGCGCATGGCTCGGCATGATCCGCGAACCGGCGAGCAGCGCGCGCAGGTTCGCGGCGGTCCGCTGCTGGCCGTCGTGCGCGCGCAGCGCGTGGACCTCGGGCTGGAACGGCTTCTCCGATCCCCGCAGCGCCTCGACCGTGGTCGCGCACGCGATGTCGGCGGCCTTGCTCGCCTGCACTGCCTCCGCCAGTGCGAGGGCGCCGATCGCGGTCATCACCTGCGTGCCGTTGATCAGCGCGAGCCCCTCCTTCGCGGCCAGGACGAACGGCTTGCAGCCGATCCGGCGCAGCGCGGCTGCCCCCGTGATCGTCGCCCCCCCGGCATGGACGAGTCCGTGCCCGATCAAGGGCAGCGCCATGTGGGCGAGCGGCGCCAGGTCACCCGACGCGCCGACCGAACCCTGCGACGGCATGACCGGGATCAGGTCGGCGTTGAAGAACGCGACCATCCGCTCGAGCAGCTGCAGGCGCACCCCGGAGTAGCCACGGGCCAGGGACTGGATCCGGAGGGCCAACGCCAGCTTGCAGACTGCGGGCGACAGCGGCTCGCCGACGCCGGTCGCATGCGAGAGCAGCAGGTTGCGCTGCAGCAGACCGAGCCGGTCCCGGTCGATCGACACGTGCGCCAGCTTGCCGAAGCCCGTGTTCACGCCATAGATCGTGCGTCCGGAGGCGACTGCCTGCTCGATCAGCGTCCGGCACGCCGTGATGCGCTGCCGCACCGGCTGGGCGAGTCCGATCCTGGTGCCGGGCGCCGCCAGGGCCTCCAGGTCGGCGAGGGTCAACACCGGTTTGCCGAGCTTGATCGTGGCCATGCGGCGTTTGTAGCCAGCAGGCCCGCGGAACCAAACAACCGGTGCGACTGAACGCCGACCGCCCGCGAGGTCGATACCGGCTGCATGGCAAAGGGTCTCTCGATGGCGGGCGCCATGCTGGCCCTGCTGGGCGGCGCAGCCGCCCAGGTCTACGTGCCGGCGAACACCCCCGGCACCGGCGCGGTCAACTACGTGCCGCTCGGCGCGATCGGGCCGGCGGGCGGCTTCCAGAACCTGCGCGCGCAGGTGCGCGTGCCGGCTGCGTTCCTGCCGAGCACGGGCGCGACGATCACCGAGATCGGGTTCGCCGGGGCCTCGACCGGCAGCTACCGCTACACCTCGCTCGAGGTCCGGCTCGCGCACCTGAAGG
This sequence comes from uncultured candidatus Brocadiaceae bacterium, assembly GCA_964607495.1. GTDB lineage: Bacteria > Planctomycetota > UBA1135 > UBA1135 > UBA2386 > CAZSKV01. The sequence goes on along the minus strand of CAZSKV010000540.1, from coordinate 5,670 downwards.
GCCCCACGTTGGTCCAGACCTTCGAGCAGAACCTCGCAGGTGCCGTGGTGATGCGCAGCGCGGCCAACGCGCAGCTCGCGCTGACCAAGGACCAGTGGAGTCCGCTCGGCGCCACGGCCAGCTTCGTGCACGACGGCAGCCGCGACCTGGTGCTCGACGTCGTGATCCAGGGGGCGGTCTTCTTCGGCACCGCGGCCGGCTGCCGCACGAACCCGGCCCTGCAGACCCTGTTCGCCACCGACTACTTCACGAGCAACCCGTGGACCACGGGCGACGGCCCGTTCGGATTCGGCCCGCTCCTGGCGCTCACGCTGAACGGCGGCACGATCGTCGTCGTCGGCCAGGGTTGCCCGAAGGCCGACACCAGGCCGGTCACGATCGGCTGGTCCGGCAATGGCCAGATCGGGACCAAGCTGACCGTGCGCGCGGCGGCGGCCGAACCGAGCACGACGCTGGCGCTGCTGCTGGGCACGAACGAACAGAAGTTCGGCGCGCTGGTGCTGCCCTTCGACCTCGCGCCGATCGGCGCCGCCGGCTGCCTGCTGCGCACGGACGTGATGGTGACTCTGAGTGTCGCCGCCGATCCGACCGGCGCCGGAGCCTTCGACCTCGCGATCCCGAACGACCCATCGCTGAAGGGGGCCCAGGTGCTCGCCCAGTGGCTCGCCCCGGGCAAGAACAGCAATGCGCTCGGCTTCGTGCTCAGCGCGCTGCTCAAGACCGGCCTGCACTGACCGGGCCGGGCTCGCGCACGCCTACTGGATGACCGACGCCGGCTCCTTGGCCTTCTCGAGCGCCGCGAGCATCTGCTCGACGGTCACGAGCTCGGGGTCGTAGACGACCTTGAAGTCCTTCTGGTCGCGCTTGATCTCCACCTCGAGGACTCCGGGCAGCTTGAGGGCACCACTCACGGTGGTGACGCAGGACCCTCAAGGTTTCTTGACGAGGCGCAGGCTCGCGAGCTTCGCGCCCGCGGGCAGGACCTTGGGCGCGGCCGGGGCCTCGGAGCCCGTGCAGCCGGCGAGGAGCCACACGATGGGAACGACGATGGACAGCTTCTTGTTCATGGCAAGTCGGTGAGCATCCGCTCGATGCGGGCGCGCATCCTAACCGAGTCGGTCAGCGCATGCGCGCGGTGCAACGCGGCCTCGGCGAAGCGATCGAACTCGCCGAGCACCCGGTTCCCGGCCGCCACCCGCCCCTCCTCACCACTGTCGATGTCGGCGACCGCCTGCAGCAGCGACGCCTCGGCTTCCGGGGTCAGGTAGTCGATGCGCCCGACCAGGACCCGCACCACGGCGTCGGGCCGCGGCGTGATCACCAACGGCAGCAGCCGGTCGGTCTCCTCGCGCGGCACGACGTAGAACACGCGCGTGCCGCGTTTGTGGAACCAGGAGCGGGCCCAGGTGCGGACCATCGCCCTGGCCTCGTCGGCATGGAGCCCCTGCGCGACCAGCAGTGCCTGCACGCAGGCCTGCAGCTGCTGCTGCACCACGGGCACGGGGCGCTTGGGTACGACGCCGAGATCGAAGCCACCGGCCTTGCCCGGGGCGACCGCGGGCAGCTGGCGGAAGCGCGCCCCGTCCGCGGCGACCTCGAGCGCGATCACGGCCGGGATCGCCAGACTGCCCCGGTTGTGCAGCGTGCCTGCTCCCAGACGCATGGCCTCGACGTGCACCGGCAGCTCGAAGCGCCCGACACCGCGGTAGAACAGGTACTGCTCGGTCTCGCCCTGCGCACGCACGTAGTCGGCCGCGACCTCGCGCGCGAAGCTCCACGGTTCGTCGGGCCGGACCCGCGGCAATCCGGACGGCACGCCCTGCGCGCGCGGCAGGATCTCGCACTCCCAGCGCAGCATCGAGGTGTCGATCTTGCGCAGGTCGAAGGGCTTGCCGCCGAGCCCACCGAGCACCGGCGCCTGGGCCGCGACCCCGGGGAACCACTGGCTGATCAGGCCCTTGGTGAACCCCACCTCGACCGTCACCTTGCGCGCCTGGCCGCCGTGGAAGTAGAGCACCGGCGTCTCCATCTTCTGGGTCACGCCGAGCATCGGCGCCCCGATCCCCTTCACCCGGACCGCCGCCGCCGCCAGGGGCGAGATCTCGTGCACGAAGGCCGGGAGCAGCTCCTCCTCGTGGTGGGCACCGAGCAGCGTGACTCCGTCGCTGCCCTGGATCGAGGTGAAGGTCCCCCACTCGTGGACCACGAACGGCGCTTGCGCCGGCAGGGTGAAGGCCACGCCGAGCGTGGCCAGGAACCACATGGATCGCTGCATCGGATGCCTCCAGGTCAGGACCTCCGCACAGACGCAGGCCGCACGCGGATCACGACATCGCGGCCGCGCGTGGGATCGGATTCAGCGCCCGAGCGAGAAGTAGAACTGGCGGCGGTGGTCGGTTTCCTCCCACAGCAGCGGCCAGCCGAGGTCGAGCTCGATCGGCAGGCCCAGCAACGGCACTTGGATGCGGATGCCCAGGCCCACCGAGAGCCGGGGCTCGGCAAAGGTCGGATCGTTGAGTCCGAGCCCGAGCAGGCCGAAGTCACTGAACACCACGCCGCGCAGGATCTCGGTCTCGCGGAATCGTCCTTCGACGGGCGTCGACCAGATCGGGAACGCGTACTCGAGGGTCTGCAGGTAGCGCACCTCGCCACCCAGGGGCTGGTCGAACTGGGTCGGGCCGGCGCCACGGTGCCGGAAGCCACGCAAGCTCGCCCCACCCATGTAGTACCGCTCGGTCAGGTAGACGTCGTCCGTGTCGCTGTAGGCGTGCGCGTAGTCGAACTGCTCGTGCAGGCGCAGCACGTGGCTGCGGTCCCGGTCGTCGCGCCAGATCGGGAAGTAGAGATCGAGCATCACCGCGAACTTGTAGAGGTTCTCGTCGGTGCCGAAGGGGCCGCCGAGCAGCTCGGCCGAGGCGCGGGCTTCGAAGCCCTTGGTCGGCTGCACGTAGCGGTCGAGGCTGCGCAGCGTGGAGTTCAGGCGCAGGCCGCGCAGTTCGGTCGAGCCCTTCGCGTCCCAGACGATCTCCGGCGCGTAGGGCTGCACGTCCTTGACCTCGACGTTCTCCTGGCGCATCGACAAGCCGATCGAGAAGTCCTCGTTGAAGTTGCGCTCGAGGCCGAGCGAGGCGCCGAGCGTGTCGGTGCGGAACGAGTCCCAGGTCTGGAGGCCGCGGAAGCCACGCGTGCGCAGGCCGATCGTGTCCTGGTGGGACTTGAACAGGTCCGGCTCGAAGAAAGTCAGGCTGAAGAGGCTGACCTTCGTGCCCGGCGCGACCGACAGGTCGAGAGTCTGGCCGCCGCCGTGGAAGGCCTTGTTGCCGAGGATCTCCTCGAAGAGGGTGATCGGATCCCAGCTCGAGGGTCCGCGCCCGATGTCGAAGTTGCGCTTGAGGATCTGCATGCGGCCTTGCACGCCGTTGCCCGAGCTGATGCCGATCCCCCACAGCAGCTGGCCGGTGTTGCCTTCCTGCACGTCGATCGCGAGGTCGACCTGGTCGCCGGTGCCTTCGACCGGGAGCAGCTCGAAGCGGATCGCCGAGAGCTGGTTCTCGTCCTGGAAGTACTGCAGCGCATCGAGCGCGGACAGGGACTTGTCGACCTTTGTCATGTCGAGCGTCTCGTCGGGCTTCGCAAGCACCTTGCGCCGGATCACGCGGTCCTTGGTCTCCGTGTTGCCCCGGATCCGGATGTCGTGCAGCTTCTTCGGCGTGCCCTCCTCGAGCCGGTAGACGAGCCGGAGCTCGGGCTTGACCGGATCGAAGACCTCGAGCGGCTCGTCGACGTCGAACGCGCTCTCGAGCCCGCGCCCGTACTTGTTCTTCCGCGGGTGCCCGCGCTTGCCATAGAACTCCTCGAGCGCGGCGAGGTCGTAGTTGATCCGGTCGCGGTCGTAGGGTTCCCCCGGCTTGACCTTCAGCACCTCCATCACCTGCTGCTTGGGGTAGAGCGGCTCCTGCCGCCCGGCCGGTGGCCGCTGCTCGAGGTCGACGGCCGTGATCACGTAGCGCTGCCCTTCGACGACCCGGAACGCGAGGTCGACTTCGTCCTTCGCGTCGGAGAAGCGCAGGTCAGCCAGCTCGACGATCGCATCGCGGTAGCCGTTCCGGCGATAGAAGAAGCGGATCTTCTCGAGATCGTCCTCGAGCGTCTTGAGCGCGAACGGCGAACCGGCGAGGAACAGCCAGCCGGTCTTGAGATCCATCTTCGCGCCCCCGGCGACGCTGCGTCCCCAGCCGAAGGGGCCCGGCTCGCCGGCATGGGCGGCGTTGCCCCGGAACTGCAGCGAGCGCACGGTGACCTTCGGTCCTTCGTCCACGAGGAAGGTCAGCGTGCTGGTCTTCTCGTCCTCGGCCAGCCGGACTTTGGCGTGGTAATAGCCTTCGTTGCGGTAGCGCTCCTGCAGCGAGAGCGCGTAGTTCAGCGCGGCGACCTTGTTCATGCCCGCCGTCGGCAGGCCGAGGATCGACTTGACCTGGCTCTCGCTGAAGTGGTTGAGCCCCTTGAACACGACGCGCTCGAAGTTTGGGTGCTCGAGCACGGAGATCACGACCCGCACGCCACCCTCGACGTCCTCGACCTCGAAGCGCGGCTGGATGCGGCGCGTGAGCCAGAGCATCCGCAGGTCCTCCTGCACGTCGGCGAGCTTCAGCGGCTGTCCGGTGCGCGTGCGCAGGTTGTAGGTGATCTGCTCGGCCGTCGTGAATCGCGCGCCTTCGACCAGGATGTCGCGCACGATCTTGCCCTCGTCCGGGTGGGCCAGTGGCCGTGTCTCCTGCGTCTGCAGCGGTGCGGTCGCGGGACGCGAGGTCTGGGCCTGCAGCCCGCAGACCGACACTGCGAACCAGATCGCGGCCGGCAGCAGGCGATCGGGCGTCGGGCGCTGGCGGCCAGGTCGCGTCATGGAAGGACGGGATCCAACCAGACCGGGGGGTTGCGGCAAAGCGCGCGAGTCCGATGCCGGTGCCGCTTCCGGCGCCCGGCCCGTGCCGCACCGCCGCATCAACTCATCGGCTCGGTGCGCCGCGTGTAGCTCTCGAAGCGCATGAATTGCTTGAAGAACATCAGCTTGACCTCCCCCGTCGGCCCATTGCGCTGCTTGGCGATGATGATCTCGGCGAGGCCACGGTTCTCCTCGGTCGGCTTGTAGTACTCCTCGCGGTGCAGCAGCATGATCACGTCGGCGTCCTGCTCGATCGCGCCCGATTCGCGCAGATCGCTCATGCGCGGCCGGTGGTCGTCGCGCGCCTCGACGTCACGGTTCAACTGGGCCAGGGCCACGACCGGCACGCGCAGCTCGCGGGCGAGGGCCTTCAGCGAGCGGGAGATCGTCGCGATCTCCTGCTGGCGGCTCTCCTCCCGCACGCCCGAGCTCATGAGCTGCAGATAGTCGACGACGACCATGCCGATGTCGTGCTTCTGCTTGAGTCGCCGTGCCTTGGCCCGCAGGGCCGTGACCGTGAGCCCGGGGGTGTCGTCGACGAAAATCGGCGCCTCGTAGAGGCGCGCGGCCTCCTCCTGCAGGCGCTTGTACTCGTCGGTCGTGACGCGGCCACGGCGCAGCGGGTTGACCTTGCGGCCGGCGAGCGGCCACTGGAATTGGGACTGGATCGCGGGGCGGCCGTCGAGCGGGTTGCCCTGCGCGTCCATGATGCGGCCGAGCAGGGTCTT
>CAZSKV010000539.1:0-5489 GCA_964607495.1 uncultured candidatus Brocadiaceae bacterium | reverse complement strand
TAGGCCATGGCCGTTCCTCACGATCTCAGTGCAGTGTCCATTTGACCGACGCCAGGTCGACGCCTTCCTGGACCATCTCCCAGAGCGGGGACATCGCGCGCAGGCGTTCGACCTCGGCGCACACCCGCTCTACCGCGTAGTCGATCTCCTCGGTCGTGTTGAAGCGGCCGAGCGAGAAACGGATCGAGGAGTGCGCGAGCTCGTCGCCGAGCCCGAGGGATTTCAGGACGTAGCTGGGCTCGAGGCTCGCCGAAGTGCAGGCCGAGCCCGACGAGACCGCGATCTCCTTGATGCCCATCAACAGCGACTCGCCCTCGACGTACGGGAACGAGATGTTCGCGAGATGGGGGAGACGGCGCTCGGTGTTGCCGTTCACGACGGCGTCCTTGATGCGCGCGAAGATCCGCTGCTCGAGCCGGTCGCGCAGCGCCGCGAGGTGCGCCGCCTCGGCTGGCAACTGTTCCTTCGCGATGCGCGCGGCCTCGCCCATGCCGACGATGCCGGGCACGTTCAGCGTGCCCGAACGCATGCCGCGCTCGTGGCCGCCGCCGTCCAGGAGCGGCGTGAGGCGCACGCGCGGGTTCTTGCGCCGCACGTAGAGGCAGCCGACGCCCTTGGGGCCGTAGAACTTGTGCGCCGAGAGCGAGAGCAGGTCGATGCCCATCGCCTCGACGTCGAGCGGCAGGCGGCCACCGGCCTGGGTCGCGTCGGTGTGGAAGAGCACGCCCTTGTGCTTGCAGAGCCGGCCGATCTCGGCGACCGGGTGCACCGTGCCGATCTCGTTGTTGGCGGTCATCAGCGACACCAGGATCGTGCGCTCGGTGATCGCGGCCGCGAGCTGCGCGAGGTCGATGTCGCCCTTGCGATCGACCGGCAGCCAGGTGACCGTGAAGCCCTGGGTCTCGAGGTGCTTCATCGTGTCGAGCACCGCCTTGTGCTCGGTCACGCAGGTGATCAGGTGCGTGCCCTTGGCCCGGTACATCTCGGCCGCGCCCTTGATCGCCAGGTTGTTCGACTCGGTCGAGCCGGAGGTCCAGATGATCTCCTTGCTCTGCGCGCCGATCAGGGCGGCAACCTGCTCACGGGCCGCCTCGACCGCGGCCTCGGCGGTCCAGCCGAAGACATGGTTGCGGCTCGCGGCGTTGCCATAGGCGACGTCGAAGAACGGCACCATCTTGGCGAGCACGCGGGGATCGACACGGGTCGTCGCCGAGTTGTCGAGGTAGATCGGGGTCTGGACGCTCATCGGACAAGACTCGGGAATAGTGCGGATGTGGACTTCGCGCCGCAGAGCTCCGGCAGCCGGATCTCGTCGATCATCCGCTGGATCCGCTCGTGCAGGCCGCGCATCGGGCTGCGCGAGGGGCAGAAGCCCTCGAGGCGGCATTGGCCCTTGGGATCGACCTCCGCCGCCGGGTGCGTGCAGTCGACCAGCGTGAACGGCCCTTCGACCACGCGCAGGATCTGCCCTAGCGTGATCTGGTCGGGCAAGCGGGTCAGGCGGTAACCGCCGTGGATGCCGCGCACGGATTCGAGCAACCCGGCACGGGTCAGGCCCTTCAGCAGGTTGGCGACCACCGGCTTCTGCAGCGAAGTCTGCTGCGAGATCTCCTGGGCACTGCAAGGCAGGCCCGGGGCATTGCCGGGGTGGGCGCCACGCTGGGCCAGGAAGCCCATGATGACCACGGCGTAGTCGCCCTTCTTGGAGATGCGGATCATGTCGGTTGCGGATGCACCTGGCCGCGGCGTTGCCGCCTGGCAGTGCAAGCGCAGCAAAATAGAACCATATTTGGGCTCATTCAACCCTTCGGCTAAGAAAGCCTGGATCTGGTGCCCATTCCCCGCCCCCGCAGGGGCTCTACTCAACGGCCGCTGGCATGAACCCTTACGCCTCGATCGCTGGTCTCGATCTCGACCACTCCGGGCTCCGGCACACCGCTGCGCCACGCGGCCTGGTGCGCGTCGACGGCCCCGACGCAGCCGGATTCCTGCACCGCCTCTGCTCGCAGGAGGTCTCCGGGCTCGGGGTGGGCGCCACGGCTCCCGCGGCGTTCCTGACTCCCAAGGGCAAGCTGGTTGCCACGGTCTGGATCGGCCGTCTGCCGGACAGGTTGCTGCTCGATTGCCAGGTGGATCAGCGCGCAGCGATCGCCGAGCTGCTCGAACGCTTCCACTTCAGCGAGAAGGTGCAGATCACGGCCATGCCGGACTTCGTCTGCCACGAGTTGTGGGGGCGAGGCGCCGAGCGCGTCTGCCGCGAGGTGGGTGGCGGCATGTGGATCGGCGGGAGCTGGCTCGGCCTGCACTGGATGCGGGTGTTCCAGCCGGCTGACGCGACTCCGCCCTGGCCGGACGCTCCGGCACTGGGCCACGAGCATCGCGAGCTGCTCCGGATCCTCTCGGGGCAGGTGCTGGTCGGTGTCGACGTGGATGCGACGACGCTGGGACCGGAGGCCGGACTGGGCGAGGCGCTGTGCCGCACGAAGGGCTGCTACACCGGGCAGGAGATCGTGGCCCGGATCGACACCTATGGGCATGTGAACCGCCAGCTCTGCCTCGTGACGATCGCCGGCGAAGCCGCGGTCGCGGTCGGCGCCGCGCTCTGCGATCCGGCGGATGGGGAGCCGGTGGGGCGCGCGTTGTCGAGTGCCGTGGCCCAGGGGCGGCGCCATGCGCTCGCGTTGGTGCCCGCGGACTTCGCCCGGGCCGGGGCCGCACTGCGCCTCGATGGCCGCGCAGTCACGGTCGAGCGTGCGTTCGCCTGAACCGGCGCTCAGGCGTAGACGATCGCCAGATAGGCCGGTCCGCCGGCCGCGATGACCTCGACCCCCTGCGCGCGCTCGCAGAGCACGACGCCTTCCCCAAAGAGCCTGCCGGCGCCGGGCACGTCGACCGCATCCTCGGCGCGCACGTAGATCGCGGCCACCAACTCCGGGTCCTGGTCATAGCTGCCGAGCCGCCAGCGCTGACCTGGCTGCAGTACGCACTCGTCGAGGCCGAGGACCCGCGCCTTGTAGTCGCTGCCGAAGATCCGCTCGACGCGCACACCCGATTCGTCGAGCGCGCGCACGTGCCGGGGCAGCACGAACTCGGGACTCTCGGCGAACTGCTCTTCCGGCACCCAGGCACCCGCCCGCGGGTCGAAGGCCTTGCCCGATCCGGCCAGCGTGAGCAGCGGTTTGCGCGTGAGCGCCTCGCGCGGGTCGGACGGCGGCGCGGGCGGGTCGTCCTGCGTCGCCGCCAGCAACACCTCGCCGCGACCGCCGCCGACGTGGAACGGGGTCCGCCGCGGCAGGAAGAGCGCGAGCGGCCGCCCGGCGGTCGGGGCGGCGCGCACACCACGCTGCGGCCAGGTCTTGCCTCCGGCCGCGAAGTCGTGCGTACCCGAGAGCACGAGCAGGGCCGTCTCCTCGTCGCCCGTGGTGCCGGTCCAGGGTTCGAGATCGAGCTGGCGGACGGCGAGCCGGCGCAACCGGCCGGTACCGCCGAGATCCACGGCCCGCAGGCCAGGGGCGATTGCGGAGAACGCGAGGAGCCTCATGTGCTCAGGAACTCCAGCCTGGCCGCGGCCAGCGTCGCCTCGCGGTACTCGTCCTCGAGCACCGCGCGCATCCGCTCGAGCAGCACGGCCTCGCCCGGCTCGGGCTCGATGTCGAGCACCTTGACCAGGACGATGCCGTCCTTGGTCTGGATCGGGTCGCTGATCTGGTCCTTGGCCAGGGCGAAGGCCTCGGCGAGCACTTCGGCGGGGAACCCGGCCTCGATCGCGTGGTGCCAGCCGCACTCGCCGCCGCGGGTCTTCGTCGCCGGGTCCTCGGTGTTGACTGCGGCCGCCATCTCGAAGGGCTTCCCCTTGTCGATCTGGGCCCTGACCTCGAGCGCATGCTGCCGAGCCTGGGCGAAGTCGCGCTTGATCAGCGCATTCGGGGTCTCGCTCGCGCGCACGAGGATCACGGCCAGCCGCCGGCGCGCGCCATGGCGCTTGTCGAGCATCGGCCGGTCCGCGGCGAGCCGGGTGCGCAACACCGTGTCGGGGTTGTCGCGCGCGACGAGCTTCTTCTGCAGCAGCTGCGCGCGCAGCACCGGCGAATTGCGCAACTGTTCGGGCGTCGTGCCCTGCGACGCGAGCATCTGCTCGAACGTGACCTTGCCGCCCTGCCCGGACTCGGTCAGGCGGCGCCGCACCTCGACTTCGGCCGCGAGCTCCTCGGGCGTGGCGGCGATGCCGGCCTTCCTGGCCCTCGCCTCCAGGATCCGGCAGATCGCGATCTGCTTGGTGTAGCGCTCGCGTTCCTCGGGGGTCGCCGTGCGCAACAGCACGCGGCCGAGGTCGAGCGTCGCCAGATCGCGCGGACCGATCCTGGCGACGATGCCCGGCGACAACCGCGCCGGATCGTCGACGACCTTGTTGCGTTCGCGCGCCTCCTTGAGCCAGAGCTGCAGCATCTCGGGCGTGGGGATCGCCTGCTCGTTGCCCAGCGCGCGCTGGACCAGGCGTTCGTGGGCGAGGCTGGTCGCCATGTACTCGAGGAACTCCTCGCGCGTCATGCCTCGCTGCTTGAGGAAGGTCGGGAGTGCGATCTTCTGCGCCGCCAGCTGGCGCTCGATCGCCGCGAACCGCTCCAAGGTCAGCTCCGGCTTCGGCCACAGGTCCTGCTCGCGGGCCGCGGTGCGCACGAGCTCGAGGTCGATCAGGTGCTGGGTGGCGGCGCGGCCCTTCTCGGTGCGGCCGAACCGCATCGCGAGTTCGAGCGCCAGGTCGTCACGCCCGATCGTCGCCGGCTCGCCATCCAGGAGGAACCGCGCGATCGTTCCCGCCCCGTCCTGGGCGGTGGCGACGGCCAGCAGGCAGATGCCCGTGGCCAGGAAACAGGAGCTTCGCATCCGCGCCCTTATACTGCGCGGTTTTCCGGACACCGTACCCCTCATGGTCGAGTCGAACGAAGCCCTCCAGTACCACGCGCAGTCCCCGGCCGGCAAGATCTCCGTCCAGCCGACCAAGCCATGCCTGACCCAGCACGACCTGTCGCTGGCCTACACGCCTGGCGTGGCCCTGCCCTGTCTCGAGATCGCGAAGGATCCGAGCAAGGTGTTCGACTACACGGCGCGCGGCAACCTCGTCGCGGTGATCACCAACGGCACGGCGGTGCTCGGGCTCGGCAACATCGGCCCGGCTGCCGGCAAGCCGGTCATGGAGGGCAAGGGCGTGCTCTTCAAGCGTTTCGCCGGCATCGACGTGTTCGACATCGAGCTCGATGCCCCGGATGTCGAGTCGTTCTGCGCCGCGGTCAAGGCCATGGCGCCCACCTTCGGCGGGATCAACCTCGAGGACGTGAAAGCCCCGGAGTGCTTCGAGATCGAAGCGCGGCTGCGCAAAGAGCTCGACATCCCGGTGTTCCACGACGACCAGCACGGCACGGCGATCATCTCCGGCGCCGCGCTGCTCAACGGCCTCGAGGTCGTCGGCAAGAACATCGCCGACGTGAGAG
>CAZSKV010000538.1:0-4918 GCA_964607495.1 uncultured candidatus Brocadiaceae bacterium | reverse complement strand
GCGCTTCGTCGCCGGCTGGGACGGGGAGCAATTCGGGCTGCGCGAGGCCGTGCGGATGCTGCAGGAGCTGCCCGCTGCACCGACGCCTTCAGCCGCCCTCGCCCCCGTCGATCCCGCTCGCGTCGGGCGCGCGCTGACCTCGAGCCTCGCCCCGGGCTGAGTCCCGCGGGGCCCAGCCCAGGGCCCGGAGCTCCTCGGGCAGCGGTTCGCCGAAGCGCGCCGCGTACGGCTCGCGCGCGGCTGCCAGGAACACGCGCAGGCGCGCGAACAGGCCCCCGGGATCGGGGGTTTGCAGCAGACCGCAGCGCGCGAGCCCGGCGAGCTTCTCCCTGGTCGCGACCGCGGCGAGGTCGCTCGGATCCGGGTCGAGGCGGTCGTCGTCCAACCAGTACTCGGCGCGCAGGCCGGTGAAGCCGACCAGGGCCTCGAGATGCGGGATGCTCGGCAGGGTCCGGCCGGTCGCCAGATCACTGACCGCCTGCGGGGAGATCCCCAACGCATGGGCGAGTTCGCGCTTCTTCCTGCCCAGGCGCTGCAACGCGCGGTTGATCTTCTCTCCGATCCTGCGGACCATCGCCAGAACCCTAGCCCGCTCCCGGCGGGTTGGTCGGAATCGAGACGCGAAATGCGCCTGCACGATCTTGTTCTGAGACTCTGGTTGCCCGGTGTGCTCGGGCTCGCTGCCTGCACCGCGAAGCCGACGCCGACCGAATCGGCCTACCCGCCGCGCGACTTCTTCCTCGAGGTCCGGGCCGGCGAACGCACCGACGATGGCACCGTGGTCGCGCAGTGCGTGCAGGTCTGGCGCGACGGCCTCGTGCTCTACCGCGAGGCCCGCCCGGGCGAGGCCGGCGTGCCGGCGGCCTGGCCGCCGGTGTTCGAGAACGTCTGCGCCTACCGGTTGACCACCGAGTCGGTCCGGCTGCTGAGCCGCCTGCTCGTGCGCAGCAGCTACTGGGACCTGCCGGCGTCGATCGGCGAGGCCCAGGCCGACCGCGGGCCGGTGGTCGCGGTGCGCCTGCGCGGCTTCGACCGCGACCACGCGGTCGAAGCCCGCGGCCGCGGTTTCGGCGCGTTCGTGCGCACGCTGCACGTGGTGAACGCCTTCCTGCCGCGCGACCGGGCGTTCCATCTGCCTGAGATGACCGGTGAACCCGAACCGAACCATGTCACCGCGGTGCCGGAGCCGCTGCGTTCGGCGGCCGAAGCGATCCCGGTGCACGAGGCGCTCGCCGACCGGGAACCCGGTGGCGACGGGCTGCTGGTCGACGCCTGTGTGCTCGCGATCGCCTGCGGCGACCGGCCGCGGGCCGAGAGTCTGCTCGTGCAGATCGAGGCCCGCGAGAAGGCTGCGGCGGGACCTGCGGAGTCACGTCCGCGCCCGGTCAGCGCGCTCTTGCGCGAGCGGCTGGGGCGGTCGGAGTGAGTGGGGCCACGACCTGGTGTATGGCCGGACGGAGAATCCGGTGCGGATGCTCGTTACGGTGCGTGTCCATCGGGCTATCTTCTGATGACCCGAGTATGAGGAGGTTCAAGCTCATGCGCATCGGACGTCTTGCCGGACTGCCGGACTGCCGGACTGCCGGACTGCCGGACTGCCGGACTGCCGGACTGCCGGACTGCCGGACTGCCGGACTGCCGGACTGCCGGACTGCTAGTCTCTTTCTCTCCCTCCTGGTTGCTGGTTTCAGCGGGAGCGTGCTGACCGAGGGGAGCCTGCGCGCCCAGCCGCCGCCGCGCTCCCATTTCATCTACCACGTGTACGTCGATCCGAACTACGGTGACGACTCGTACGGCCAGCTCCTGAACCCCAGCGCCAGCCACCCGGACTTCACCGGCACCAGTCAGGAGCCAAAGACCGGCAAGCCACTCCAGGGCCACAGACATGGTCCTGCCGTTCTTCCAGGCTTCATCACGCACGCGCCGAACGCGTTCAAGACCGTCAGCGCAGCGATCGTGTACCTCAACGACGCATTCCGGACCCCAGGTCCCAGGAGTACACCCGGCCTGCCGGTCACCTACACCTTCGGGACCGAGACCAGGACCGTGGACTACGTCGTGATCCACTGTGCACCCGGCCTCTATGGACCCTCGTACCAGCCGGTGCGCCACGCACCCTCGGGCCTGGACTTCAACGGCGAGACCTTTCCGATCCACGTGCCGGAGCGCGTGTCGATCCAGGGCACTTCTGCGCTCGACACGATCTTCGACGCGCGCGGCAACCCTACGAACATCTTCATGTTCGACCGCAGCGAGAACCTCGGCGATCCGGATCACTACCGGTTCTCCTTCCTGGATGGCGTGACGATCCGAGGTGCGCGTTGGGACAACACAGGCCCGCCAACGGGCTCGGAGCCCAATCGGTACCCGACAGGCGCCGGGGTCCTGGTCACGAACAAGAAGGTGGATGGCAATTGGAGCGGGCAGCTGGGACCGACGATCAGCAACTGCATCTTGACCGACAACCATGTCGCGATCGCCGTTCTCGATGAGACTCTGAACCCACCGGTGGGTCACGATCCCGCGTACCAGGTCAACATCCTGCACAATACGATGACCTGGAACACGGTCGGCATCTGGAACGGCGGTCGGTACAGCGAGCCGCCACCGAACTTCTACATCAAGGGTTGGGCCAAGCTGTGCTGCGCGAACAACGTGGTCGACACGACTCCGCCCCCGAACTGGGCTGGCGTGCTCCGGTTTCGATCGCCGAGGGGATCGATGACCCCGACCTGCTCGTGTCCGTGGTGAACGGCATCACGTTGCCCACGCCGCAGCACTTCAACGCATGGCGGGCTTCGTTCACGATCGACGGCAACAGTCCGACGGTTTCGATCGTACCGGGCTGGTGGCCGACCGTGCGGCGCAGCCATCAGCCGCCGCCGTGGGTACCGCCACCACTGTCACCACCCCGTGCCGATCTAGACCCCTGGACTGCTGGAGCCCCGAGCCTGCGCGGCGCGCTCTACGTGTGCGAGAGTCTGCGGGTCTTCGAGCCGACGAACCCGAGCTGGAGCGCCTACTTCCACGATCTGCGTCTGAGCCCGGTGGCGTCGCTGGCGTCCGGGCAGGGTGTGGGCGTGAACCCGCTCGTGAACCGCGGCGTGGCTGGCATCCTTGGCTTCGTGAACGGGAGGGAACTGATCCCTGGGCTGCCGCTCGCGGCCGCGGACATCGCGACCTTCGACGCTTGGGACAGCGACTGCGAGGGTCACGGGAACCAGCGGGTCCACAGCCGGCTCGACTGGGGCTACTCGCCGAATACCGACCCGGTGTTCGGCGACGTGGATCTCGGTGCCGACGAGCTGGGCCCACTGGTGATGGGGGGGATGGCGAACAGCACACGGATCTTCTCGCGAACCGTGCAGTCGGTGCATGTCGGGCCTGCCGGCGACCACACACGGATCTACTTCTTCGACACTCCAGGCGTGCACCCGAGACCGATGTTCAACGTCTGGATCGGGGATGGCGCCGACCCGACGGTGGCCGGGGCGTTTCCCCATGAGTGGTACTCGCAGTTGCGCAACAACCCGGATCGGTCGACGCTGGTCTTCCAGGGCTCCTACGCGCAGAGCAACTACACCGATGGCCTGGCACTGGATGGCCTCGGGAAGCCGGGCTGGAGGTACGAGAGCCTGCACAACCCGCAGCACTTCGCCCAGCCGACACCGGTGTTGCTCGAGTTCCCGTTCATGCGCAACCTGTTCTGCGACTTCTCGCCGCATCTGCTGCCCGATCCGCACCCGGCGTGGGGGATCGCCTTCACCGGGAAGCTGATGCCATCGGCCTACGGACAGGGCATCTACTCCGGCAAAGACCCGTTCGCATGCAATCCATGGTATCGAACCGAACCACAACTGCGCGTCGTCGACAACGAGAACGAACGCCTCTTCTACACGAGCCCTTCCTTCGACGCCCTGGTTGGTATCCTCAACCCACCCGGTTCATCACTCAACACTCCGGTCCCAACCTGGCCGTTCCGTTGGCTCTGGCCAAACCAGCCGATTGCGATCTTCCTGACTGGCAGCGTGTCTACCTACACGATCCCTTCGCCGGGACCCGGCGTCGTGTTCGGTGATATCGCGCCGTCGATCGCTGACCTGCGCTGGCATGGCATCCGCTTCAACTGCGAAGGCATCTGGGATAGCAGTCCGACCAGCCGCCACAACCTGCAGACCTTCCTGACGATCAACCACGAAGTTGGCGAAGGAGCAGCAGCGAAGAGCACGCCGAAGTCCGCGCTGCCCGCACCGGCGAGCAAGGAGACCATGGAGACGGCATTGGACAGCGCGCAGGCTCGGAGTCTGCGAACCCTCGTCCGGAGGCGATGAGCCATGCGCTGCCACTGCAAGCTGCTGGTCTTGGGGTTGGTTACCACAGGTGCGTTCGCCCAGGCCGACGTCTGGCACCGCGAGCTGCCGAGGTACGGACAGATCTACGATCCATCCTCCACGTACGCGCTGATGCTCGGCGACGTGGACCGGGATGGTGACTTGGATCTACTCTGTGCCAACACGGTCAATGTGCCGCCTTGTCGCAAGCGGCTCTACCTCAACGATGGCAGGGGGAGCTTCAGTGACGTGACGGCAACCCACATGCCGGCAGAACCATCCACCCATGGGTACTACCGCGCGTTCTTCATCGATGTGGACCGGGATGGCGACCTGGACGCTTTCTTCGCGAGCATGAGTGGTCTGTCGCCCCAGGACGAGCTCTACGTCAACGATGGAACAGGTCGCTTCAGCGACGCAACCGCAACCCACTTGCCAGTGGATGTGGAGCGAGACACTTGTGCTGACATGGGCGACTTCAATGGCGATGGCTGGCTCGACCTCGTCGTGTGCACTCCGCACATGTCTCGCATCGCGAACCACATCTGGCTCAATGACCGCAGCGGGAAGTTCGTGCGCAAGCTCTC
>CAZSKV010000537.1:0-9775 GCA_964607495.1 uncultured candidatus Brocadiaceae bacterium | reverse complement strand
GCCTGGTCGAGCAGCAGCCGGCGCTCCTCGAGCGAGCCGGCGTAGAGGCCGCCGTCCCGCGGCAGCCGGCAGGCGACGAGCACCGGCAGCGGCGCCTCCCGCAGCAGTGGCGCGAGCGGGAGGTCCTTCGGCCAGAGATCGAGGCGCAACTCGATCCAGTCGGCCCCACCCATGGCTGCGCGCCGGAAATCGCGCGCGGCCGCTTCGCGCCCGGTCGGCATCACGCTCGCGACCAGCTTCAGCATCCAGCCCCCCCATGGAGCAGGGCGCGCAGCGCGTCCTCTTGCGCACTGTCGAGGCCACCCTGCTGCATGGCAAGGTGCAACGCATGCTGCATCAGTGCGCGATACGCGAGGGCTGCGGCCGGCGGCGTGGCCCTTTGCAGCGCCGCACAATGCGCGGCCACGACGCGGTGGTCGCCGCGGCGCACAGGGCCCGAGAGCGCGGCCGCGGCGCCGCGATGCGCGCAGAGATCAAGCGCCGCGCGCAGCAGGCCGGCCAGCGCCGCCGGCGGCGGCGGCGCGCCGCACGCCTGCTGCAGCAGCTGCGCGCACAGATCGAAGAGCGCGGTCACGCCATTGCTCGCGAGCGCGCAGGCCGCGTGGTAGAGCGCCCGATCCGCGACCGCCGCCTCCCAGGGCACGAGACCGGCCCGCTGCGCGAGCACCCGCAGCAGGCGCAAGGCGCGCGGCCCGCCCTCGAGGAGCGCGGTCTTGCCACCGAGCAGGGCGACGCCGGCAGCCGGGTCGGGCACCGGACACAGGGGATGCAGCGCGCCGACGCGCGCACCAGCCGCCGCCGCCGGTTGCAGGGGCTCGAGCCCGAAGCGCCCGCTCGCGTGCAGCCACAGCGCGCAGAGCCGGACGGCGCCGGCGGCGACGAGGTCCGCGACGACGGCCGCGAGGCGATCGTCCTGGACCGCGACGAGCACGATCGCGCAGTGCTGCAGCGCCGCCGGAGCGGGCAGGACCGCGCCCGAGCCGACGAACGCGAGCGCGCGCGCCGCGGCCTCGGGAGTGCGGCCGAGGAAACCGTGACAGCGCAAGCCACCGAGAACCCAACGCCGGGCCAGGGCCTGGCCGAGCCGACCGGGACCGACGACCGCGAAGCTCGCGGCCATCAGCGCTCACGCACCCTGCTCCGCCGCGGCGCCACCCTGGGGATGGTGGTTGCGCCGTTCGCGGTCGCGAACTTCCTGCCGCTGCTGCAGTTCGTCGATGTAGCTTTCGTCGAGCGTGTCATCGAGATCGTCGAAGTCGTCGAAGGATACTGGCTCGTAACCCTCCTGCTTGCTGCGCTCGACCTCGTCCTGGTAGGCCTTGACGATCGCCTTGTGCAGCTCGATCCGGCACACGCTGTTGATCGGGTGCGCGAGGTCCGCGTGCAGCCGGGCGCGGCCCCGCTGGTCGCGCGGCGCGCGGTCGGCGTTCAGGCGCGCGCCACACTGGTTGCAGAACGCCGCGCGCAGATGGTTCTTCGCGCCGCAGTGCGGGCAGTGGTCGCTGAGCTTGCGGCTCGGCATCGCGATGAAGGGCCCCTTCGCCCCGTCGATGATCTTCAGGTCGCGGATCACGAACTCGTTGTGGAACGTGACGCTGCAGTAGGCCTTCAGCTTGTTGCGCGGGTCATCGGTCAGCTTGACTCGGATCTCGGTGATGTCCACGGATGTCCCCCCTCGTTGGTGGCCCTAC
The DNA here is from genome assembly GCA_964607495.1 of uncultured candidatus Brocadiaceae bacterium. Classification (GTDB taxonomy): domain Bacteria; phylum Planctomycetota; class UBA1135; order UBA1135; family UBA2386; genus CAZSKV01. The sequence goes on along the minus strand of CAZSKV010000537.1, from coordinate 8,084 downwards.
CCCTCCGGCAGTCCCTGGAATGCGTCGGGCAGACGCCGCGGCGGCAGGGGCCAAGGCCCCCTCGCGCTCCGCGTCGTGTGCAGGACGACCCCATGGTGTCGGAGGAATGCCAGCTTCGCCTGAGCCCCGGCCAGACGATCCTTCTCCCGTTCGGGGAAGGCAAGGAAGAGCGTCGACCCGCTGCCTGACATGCGCACACCCGCCGTGTGTGCGGCGACGAGTCCGAAGAGCCGCTGCAGCTCGGGCTGCAGCCGGAAAGCCGGCTCCTCGAGATCGTTCGCCAGGCCTTGGGGCACCGCTAATTCCTTGTAGCCAAGGGCGTTATCGGAGGGCTTCTTATCTTTGGCGGTACCCTGGGTCAATTCTGCCCTGCAGCTTTTGTACACCGCAGCCGTCGCGGTGCCGAAGGGGAGCAGCAGCAGCAGCACCGCCAGCCCAGGAAAATCGGGGACTGGCGCGAGATCGTCCCCGATCCCGCGGCCGACCTGGGTGCCGCCGCGCAGGAAGAAACAAACGTCGGCGCCGAGGCCGCGCGCGAGCTGGTGCAACCCGGCGGCGGGCAGCGGCTCGCCATGCAGCGCGTTCAGGAGGCGCAGGGCCGCCGCCGCATCCGACGACCCGCCACCGAGTCCACCACCGGCCGGGATGCGCTTGCGCAGCACGAACTCGGCGCCGCTCGCGCCGGGCACGGCGGCAGCGAATGCCGCGGCCGCGCGCAGCACGAGGTTGTCGGCGTCGGCCGGCACCGCGAAACCGGAGCCGGCCCTGCCCTCGAGGCGCAGGCGGCTCGCGCCCGCGCAGCGCCGCGCGAGCAGCAGATCGTGCAGGGCGAGCGCGTGGAACAGCGTCTCGATCTCGTGATAGCCGTCGGGCCGCTTGCCGAGCACGCGCAGCACGAGGTTCACCTTGGCCGGAGCCGGCAGCGCGAGCCAGGGCTCAGGCATCGTCGGCCTCGCACAGCGCCAGGTTGTCGAGCAGCCGCGTCGGCCGCTCCGTGCCGAAGCGCGCGACGACCAGCATCCGGCCACGCTCGACCGGCTGGTCGTCGGGGAGCGGCAGCAGTTCCGGCTCGGAACGCAGTTCGAGGTACTCGACGCTCGCGCGCGGCTCGGCCGCGAGCTCCTCGCGCGCGAGCGCGAGCAGACCGGCCTTGCGCCGTTCACCGGCCGCGTGCGCGCGGCGCGCCGCGCTCAGGGCCGCGAACAGCACCCCGGCCGCCTGCCGGTCCTCGGCGCTCAGGTAGACATTGCGCGACGACAGCGCGAGGCCCGAGGGTTCGCGCACGATCGCGCACTCGCGGATCCGCAGCGGGAAGCCGAGGTCCTGCGTCATGCGCCGGAGCACCGCGACCTGCTGCGCATCCTTGCGGCCGAAGTAGGCGTGCGTCGGCGCGGTCAACGCGAAGAGCTTGGCGACCACGGTCGCGACCCCCGAGAAGTGGCCCGGCCGCGCCGCGCCCTCCATGCCCTCGGCCGCCGCGCCGACCGCGATCTGCGAGCAGAAGCCTGCGCCGTACATCGCGCTGCGTTCGGGCACGAACACCGCGTCGGCCGCGCTCGCGCGCAGCACCGCGAGATCCGCCGCGAGCGTGCGCGGATAGCGGCTGTAGTCCTCGCCGGGCCCGAACTGCAGCGGGTTCACGAAGATCGTGCCGAGCACGCGGTCGCACTCGCGGCGGGCCGTCTGCAGCAGCGAGGCGTGCCCCGCGTGCAGCGCGCCCATCGTCGGCACGAGACCGAGCGTGCAGCCGCCGGCGCGCCACGTCGCGCACAGGGCCGCGAGCTCGCGCGGATCGTGCACGACGCGCGGCGGTTCCACGCGCGGCACCGTCGCGAGATCGACCCCGAGCTCGCGCAAGGGCTCGGTGACGAAGGGGCGCGCGAACAGGCGCGGGTGCGGCACCACGAGGTCCTTGGTGTCGATCGGCGCGTCGCCGTAGAGCAGCAGGTCCAGGTCGAGCACGCGCGCGCTGTTGCGCACCGGGTTCGGCGTGCGTCCGGCATCGCGCTCGAGCTGCTGCAGGAGCGCGAGCAGCGCCGCGGCCGGCAGCGTCGTCAGCACCTTGCAGACGCCGTTGCAGTAGCGCGGCTGCGGGGGGCCGCCGACCGGATCGGTCTCGCGCAGGCGCGAGGTCGCGAGCACCTTGACGCCGGGCACGCGCGCGAGCCGCTCGAGCGCCTGCGCGATCTGCTGCTCGCGGTCCCCGAGGTTGCTGCCGAGGCCGATGTAGGCCGTGACGGGGGCGGGCATCCGATCAGTTGAGCGTGGGGCCCTGGGGCGTTGGGGCCTTGGGTTCGTTCTCGAGCTGCACGCCGTGCTCGAGGCCGCGCTTGCGCAGCGACCCGGTCGTCACCAGGCGCCAGAAGCCGAGGCCGATGCCGGTCAGCAGGTAGACCTGGGTCAGCAGCAGCAGCGCGAACTGCCACTCGAGCGCCGCGAAGCCGACGATCCCCACGAGGCCCAGCAGGTACGGGAACGAATGGCGCTTGCGCACCAGCTGGTACATCACGTGCGGATAGGGCAGCCGGCTGACCATCAACAGGCCGACGAAAACCAGCACGAGGGGCAGCGCCTGCACGATCGCGTCGCGCGCGCCGTCCGGGAGCAACCAGTGCGAGAGCTCGCTCGGATCGGGCGGCGCGCACTTGAACGCGACCAGCGAGCACACGATGGCGGCCGCGGCCGGGGACGGCAGGCCCTTGAACTCCTTGTGGTCCTCGGGCGAGGGTCCGGCCGACTCGACGTTGAAGCGCGCGAGGCGCAGCGCGGCGCATAGCACGTAGACCGCCGCCGCGACGTAGTAGATCTTCGGGTGGAAGGGCAGCAGCTGGATCGGCGGCCGATGGTGGAACTCGATCAGCACCTTGGCCAGGAACGCCGGTGCGACGCCGAAGGTCACCACGTCGGCCAGCGAGTCGAGCTGGGCGCCGAACTTGGTCGTCTGCCGCGTCAGGCGCGCGACCGTCCCGTCGAGCGCGTCGAACACCATCGCCACGAACACCAGGATCGAGGCGACTTCGAGCACGTGCTGCACGTCGCTCGAGAACTCCGGATGCTGCTGGCCGCGCGCGGAGAGCATCACCGCGTCCGCGACCTTGGCCATCGCCAGGAAGCCGAAGAAGAGGTTGCCGAGGGTGATCAGCGACGGCAGGACCGGGACCTTCTTGAGGTCGCGGAAACGCCGCGGCCGGCGGTCGCGGGCCAGGTCGTGCCAGGGGTCGTGGGGGCGCATCGGAGGCCAGCAGTGTAGCGGTCGCCCGCACCCGGGCACGAGCCGCAGCCGGCGCCCCCTACAATCCCGCCCGTGCCGCCGACCCAGGACCGCAAGACCACCCGCACCCTGTTGCGCCGCCTCTGCCTCGACGTGCTGCACCGCACTCCCGCGCCCAGCGAAGTGCAGGCCTTCGTCGACGCGCCGGTGGAGCTCGTCGTGAAGCGCCTGCTCTGGTCGCTCGAAGCGATGCAGATGTTCGTCGAGGAGGAGCTGTTCTACTTCCTGCTGCTCGACAACTTCCGGCCGAAGACGCCGAGCATCCAGGACCTGCCCAAGCGCCTCGCCGCCGGCAAAGCGAGCGCACACGACGCGCTGGCCGAGATCCTGCTCTCGACCGGCTTCTCGCTGCGCAATCCGGGCAACGACACCTTCGTGACCGTGGTGCTCGAACAGTGCCTCGGCCTGAAGGTGCAGGAGCAGAAGAACCTGCCAGTGCTCGCGGCGGGCAAGAAGCTCTACGACGGCAAGAAGGGCCGCTTCCTCGGCAGCGACGGCGAGTCGCAGGCCGACGTGGTGCGGATCGTGCTCGCGCAGGAAGGCTGCACGCGGTTCCTGCTCGCGCGCCACCACGAGCGTCTGTTCGCGGCGCCGCTCGGCGACGCCGCGACCGTCGCGCGCGTGCAGGCCGAGCGCATGAGCTTCTTCCCGGTGCTCGCCGAGTGGCTGGCCGGTGATGCCTACGCGCAAGCACTCGCGCGCAAGAAGCCCAAGAGCGACCACCAGTTCATCCGCTCGCTCTACCAGGACCTGCTCCTTCGCGCGCCGGGCTACGACGAGCTGCGCAACATGCGCAACGCGCTGCAGTCGATGGCCGATCCGGCGCCGCTGCGCGCGGTCATGGCCAAGGTGATCCTCGACTCGAAGCAGGCGCAGGTGCCCGGCTGCGAGGCCGGCAAGGAGGAGGAGTTCGTGCGCGAGTGCTTCCTGCGCTACCTCGGGCGCCATCCTGGCCAGGTCGAAGGGCCGGAGTTCGTGCGCGGCCTGCAGGCGGGCACGGTGCAGCCGGGGCACGTGGTGCGCACGCTCGTGGGGTCGGTCGAGTACCAGACGTATTGAGCCCACATGGCTCGCGGGTCTGCTGTAGTCCTGCGACCGTTCTCGTGGGTCCAGCTTCAGCGGATCCGATCCGTGATCGCGCCCGTGAACCGGCTGTTGGCCGGCACCGCGGGATCGAAGACGAGAGCCTGCAGGCACGCGCGCTGGCCGACGAGCGCTGGATCGGCCGGGATCGGGAGGGTGCTGGTCGCGACCCCGCTGCGGCCGACTGCCGCCATGCCCACGAGCGCGGATGCCGTGGGCGGCAGCCGGAACTCACCGAACGGCTCGATGCGCACACCGGCAGTCTCCGCCGTGGCGATCCAGGTCAGCGCGACCGATCCAGGCTGCGCGTGGACGTCCCAGGTGTGCGGCAACCCGATCCTCGGCGTGCCCGGTGCGTACAGTTGCCGGGTCCGGTTCACATAGAGCCGCGTGTAGCAGAGCTTGTGGTCCCCGCCACAGCCGTCGGGCAGGACGATGTCGAGATCGCCATCGCCGTCGACGTCGCAGACGTCGCCCCCGAGTGTCGCGCCATCGGGTCGCCACCCGATGAACCGCTCGGTCGCGTCCACGTAATGTCCCGTCCCATCGTTCATGAGCACGTGATCCTTGCCGTCGAAGCTACCTGCACTGGTAGCCACGTACAGGTCCAGATCGCCGTCATGGTCCAGGTCTGCCAGGATCGGCTCGTACCCCAACTGGTTGGCTGGAGCACCAAGCGGCAGGTGGGTCGCGGTGGCGTCCGCGAACCTGCCTTTCCCATCGTTGCGGAACAACGCCAGCTTGCCATAGAAGTTGGTCGCGACGAGGTCGAGATCCCGGTCGCCGTCGACGTCACCGAGCCGCACCCTGAAGTGCGTGAGCGTCATCGCCGGCAGACCTCCCGTGGCGTCCGTGAACCAGCCATGCCCATCGTTGACGAAGAGCGCGATCCCGCCGCCGCGCGCAACCACGATGTCCGGTGAGCCATCGCCGTCGACGTCGCCGACGTCGACCCCCAGGAACGGCGCCTGCGGCAGCGGCGGAATCCGCGGGTTCGGGACGTAACGCGACGCGTCGCTGAACACGCCGCGGCCATCGTTCAACAGGAGCGTGAGCCGTCCTCGTCCTTGCGCGTCGCACAACACGAGGTCCAGATCACCGTCGTCATCCATGTCGGCGAGGCTCACACCGAAGCAGTACGAGCTGTTCCACACCCAGAGCGGCAAGCTCTTCGTGCTCGCGTCGGTGAACTGCCCGCCACCCGTGTTCAGGAACAACCGCGAGCCTGCGCCACCACCATTGACGTCGTTCGCGAGCACGAAGTCGGTTCGTCCATCGCCGTCGACGTCGCCGGTCGCGATGCTGTCGGTCAACATACGCAACGGCGACGAGATGTGGCTCACGGTCACCTCCGAGAATGCGCCATGGCCATCGTTGAGGAACAAGCGAGGGCCCGGGATCGTGCCGCCGCCTCCCATCACGAGGTCGGGATCGCCGTCCCCGTCTGCATCGAACAGGCGCACTGCGAACGCCCCGTCGAAGCCGGGCCGCTTCGGGATCGACATCTTGCCCAACTCCGCGAAGAGCGGCTGCGACACGGGCTCGGGCAGCCCCTGACCTGCCAGCCCGCTCACGAGCGTGGCGAGAGCCGCCACAGCCACGGGTCGGATGGCGTACCGTCCGGTGGTAGATCGGGTTCTCGTTGGCATGGCGGCGCCCCCTGCGCTAGCGGTTGCCCGCCTTTCGGATCTTGTCCATGACCTCGCGCATCTCGAGATCCACGATGCTCCCCGGGCTGACGACCCGGTCTCGCGACAGGCCCATGCGGACCGGCGGCGAGACGAGCTGCTGCCCTCCCGAGGCAGCCTCACCGGTCACGAGCTGCGGTACGCCATCGCCAGCGCCCTGCACGATCAGGAACGTCTGCGCGTTGTTCACGTTGACGCCGTAGCCAGGCCAGAACGAGCTGTTCGGCGCATACAGCTCGCAGTTCACGCGGATCCCCTGCCAGTCATGCGGCGGGATGTACGGCACGGTCTCCGGCGCGAGCGCGGGCGGCGAACCATAGTTCGTCGTGCCGAGGCCGTACGGCATGACCTGGTAGACGCCGCCGTAGCTACCGAAGTCCCAGTTGCCGATCGCGTGGATGCCGACGCCGTTGCGGAAGAGATAGCTGAGCGTCTCGACGGTCATGTCCCCGGGCAGGACGGTCGCGGGCGGGCTGACCATGCCGATCCGCACACGGCGCGGCGGGGATGCCGCCGGGTCGTAGTAGAGGTACTTGTTGTCATCGAACCGCGCAAACGCGGGGTCCGGTTGCGCGAACCACGGACTGGCCTTGAAGAGATCCAGGTTCACGCTCGTGCTGTAGACCCACGACAGGTACTCGGCGTAGTAGATCGCCCAGAGCGGCGGCGTGACCATGTCTGGCTGGATGTCGTGGTACAGATGCGGCGCGTGGTCGCACATCAGGTTGCGCATGAACTGCGGGTAGTCCGTGCCGAGCAGCAGCAGCGGATCGACGATCAGGTCGTTGCGCGTGGGCGTCGTGCCGCCGAGCTGATACAGGCCATCCGTGTAGTTGCCGCTCGCCCCATACGGGTTCCGGCTGTCGGCCAGCTGGTTGAACCACTCCGAAGTGACACCGAGCCCGCCCTTGTAGGGTGGCGTGCGCTTGGGGTCGTAGGTGAAGTTGAACTGCGGGCGGATGTAGATCCCGGGTCCATAGGCAGCGAACGGGCCCGGGTAGACGTTCAGGAAATAGAGCTTGTCGCGCGTCGCGAGCGCGCCCGGCGGCTGCACGGCCGAGTGCGGCCGCGAGAAGATCCGCGTGCTGGCGACGTAGCCGGAGATGACCGTCTCGCCCATCTCGTCTGCGCCGAGGTCGATGTCCGTCAGGCACGAGGCCTGGCTGCCGAAACTCGAGCGCGAAGCGACGCGCGGGTTGCCGTAGCCGTCGCCATCCCAGTCCCAGCAGTGGAGCGTCGCCACGTCTTCGGCGTCTGGCGGGAGCCCAGGCGCATGCGGTACCGGAATGCCGTTCATCATCGTGATCACGGCGCCCGAGATCCCCACGTTCACGAGTGGATTCAAGGTCAGCGTCGGGGTCTGGACCCTTTCCGCCATCGGCGCCAGGCGGAAGTCGTGCTGCGATGGCGGGCTCGCGACATTCCGCCGGAACACGTCGTTCACGTACAGCACGCGGCGGTCCACCGCCCGCAGCCCATAGGCGGTCGCGGGTCGCGTGTAAGGGGTGAGGTCGACTCGGGGCAGTGGCGGCAACGCGCTGGGCGTCCGGGCGACGGTCGCGGGCCAGCCGTGGGCGGACTCCGAGTTGACGCGTTTGACGCTGCCGGGAAGCTCCGGGTACTCGTAGGCATTGGGGTTCGCACCGCTCGCCGGTGGGCAGCCGGACTTGGTGGCGATGACCAGATCCGCCGGGTCCACGCCTTCGAAGCCCGTGTCGCCGGTCATGTGCGTCGCGAAGAGCGCCGCGGGATCGAGCGGCGGCGAGCTCGAGTCGAACACGTTGTTCAGGAGGACCGGCGTGTACTTTCCGACGCTCTTGCCGTCACGGAACGAAACGGTGGAACCGTTCCACAGGCCCACCTTGTTCCATGCGATCGTGTTGTTGACGATGAACGGCAGGTGCTGATAGGTCGTGTCGTCTTCCTTGATCCCGATCCCGACCGTGTTGTTGTAGATGAAGCAATTGCTGATCGTGCTGTTGATCCGCGCTTCGAACTCGATCAGGACGCCGGCACCGGTGTACGGTCCCTTGGTCAGGTCG
>CAZSKV010000536.1:0-13169 GCA_964607495.1 uncultured candidatus Brocadiaceae bacterium | reverse complement strand
ACCGCATCCTCGAGATCCTGCCGACGGTGCCGCTGGTCTGGCCCTGATCTGGCAGGGAGCGCCCGCCCTTCGGATAAAACCGCGCGCCATGCCCTACCGGCCCGGAGACCTCGAACCGCCGCCCGAGCGGCGCGTGTTCTGCAACCGCACGCTGAACATGCGCTCGATCCAGGCGGTCGGGTTCGACATGGACTACACGCTCGTCCACTACGACGAGCAGGAGTGGGAGGCGCGGGCCTACGAGCACGTGCAGCGGCGTCTGCTGCAGCGTGGCTATCCGGTCGAGCCGCTGCGCTTCGATGCGACCCTGTTCGCGCGCGGTCTGATCATCGACCTGCGCCTCGGCAACATCGTCAAGGCCAACCGCTTCGGCTACGTGACGCGCGCGGCCCACGGCACGGCGCTGCTCGCGCACGAAGTGCAGCGCGCCGCCTACAGCCAGGTCTGGGTCGATCTCAGTGAGCCGCGTTGGGTGTTCCTGAACACGCTCTTCTCGCTCTCCGAGGCCTGCATCTACGCGCAGCTGGTCGAGCTCCTCGATGCCGGCCTCCTGCCGCGGGAGCTGACCTACCAGAGCCTGCACGGACTGGTCAGCGAGGCGATGAACGCCGCGCATCTCGAAGGCGAGCTCAAGGCCGAGATCATCGCCGACCCCGAGCGCCACGTCGTGCTCGACGAGGCGTTGCCGCGCGCGCTGCTCGACCTCAAGCAGGCCGGCAAGCGCCTCTTCCTCGCGACCAACTCCGAATGGCACTACACGCGCGAGATGATGCGCTACACCTTCGATCGCTTCCTGCCCGGTGCGGGATGGCGCGACCTGTTCGAGGTCGTGGTCGTGCAGGCGAAGAAGCCTGGGTTCTTCGACGGCTCGGCGGTGTTCGAGGAGGTCGTCGACGACGCCGGGAATCTGCGGCCGTGCACGGGCCGGCTCCGCGCCGGCCGCTGCTATCGCGGCGGCAACGCGCAGCTGCTGCAGGACTATCTCGGCGTGGCCGGCGAAGCGATCCTCTACGTCGGCGACCATGTCTACGCCGACGTGCACGTCTCGAGCCAGATCCGGCGCTGGCGCACGGCACTGGTCCTGCGCGAACTCGAAGCCGAGGTGGCCGAAGAGCACGCGTTCGCCGCCGACCAGCGCGTGCTCGAGGACCTGATGCAGCACAAGGAGCGCTTCGAGTTCGAACAGGCGATGCTGCGCCTCGCGCTGCAACGCATGGAGCACGGCGATCGGCCGCCGCCCTCGACCGAGGCCAGCGCCACGGCGATCCAGGAGCGCCTGCGCGTCTTGCGCGGCGAGGTCGAGGCCCTGGACCTGCGGATCGCGCCCCTGGCCAAGCGCGCCGGTGAACTCGGCCACACGCGCTGGGGCCCGCTGCTGCGCGCCGGCAACGACAAGAGCCGTCTCGCGCGGCAGATCGAACGGCACGCCGACGTCTACACCTCGCGCGTCGCCAACCTGCTGCACTTGACGCCCTTCGGCTATCTGCGTGCGGCGCGGGGCAGCCTCCCGCACGATCCGCGGAGTCCGTAGCGGCGGTTCAGCGCAGCGCCATCTCGCGCCACGAGGCCGCCATCTTCTTGCGCTCGTCGGGTTCGCCGCTGCGCCAGAACCCGATCTCGACGCCCGGATCGATCCCGCAGAGCCGCGCGATGCCGCGCGCGATCGCGACCCGGACCTCGGGGTCGGCATCGTGCAGCAGCTCGAAGAGGCGCGGCAGCGAGCGGATGTCGGCGACGTCGGCGAGCAGCAACGAGGCACGGCGACGCAGGCGCTGCTCCTTGGCGACGTCGGCCCGGCGCAGGAACGCGGCCAGCGGCTCGGCACAGTGGTTGCCGAGCTTGCGGATCTCGAAGTCGGCGAGGGTGTCGAGCTTGGCGCGGCCGAGGTCGATCAGCAGCCGCTCGACGCGCTTCTCGAGTTCCTTGCGGTCGCCGGCCAGCACCTGGAGTTCGAGCAGCCAGTCCGTGACGGTCGCGACCGATTCGAGTTGCTGGGCGGCATCGAGCTTGCCGTCGCGCGCGGTTGCGGTCTGGCCGGCAGCGAGCGTGAGTTGCTGTCCGCCGGCGAGCAGTGTCGCGTTGCCTTCGAGCACCGCGAGGCGGACGCCTTCGGCCCCGGAACGGGCGACGAGCACGCCGCGTGTGGCCTCGATGCTCGTCGCATGGGCGGCACGCAGCCGGACCGGCGCGGCGGCACGCACCGCGAGCCAGAGTTGCCCCTCCTTCAGCCGCAGATCGCCGGGCGCCTCGACTTGCACGCCGCTGCGTTCGTCGAGGCGAAGCTCGAGCTCGGGGGAGATGCGCACGGCCACCTTCGAGAAGGCGCCGGTGTTCAGGTAGGTGCCGAAGCGGAACTCGGCGCCGTTGGCCAGCACGTCGCTGCCCTTGGTCTCGGGTGCGAAGGCCTCGACGTCCCCGAGCAGCGCCGTGACCTGTGGCAGACTGGCCGCCTGCGTCGGTGGCGTGACCTGCGGCGGCGCCTCGCGCCGTAGCGCATAGCCGAAACCGAAGCCGAGCACCCCGGCCGCCGCGATCCACAACCATGGCCAGCGGCCGGAGGGTCGGGGTGCGGGAGCGGCCTCGGGCGGCAGGTCGGGCAGCGCCGCGAGCACGCGCGCCGCGGTCGCCTGCGCATCGCCCTTGAGCGGCGCGAGTGCCGCGCGCAGATCCTGTTCGGAGAAGCTCATCGTGCGCTCTCCCGGCCGACGCCGAAGTTCTCGCGCAGCTGGTGACGCGCGCGGTGCAGGCGCTGGTGCACCGAGGTCTCGGCGATCCCGAGGCGCGTCGCCATCTGCGCCGCGCTCAGGTCCTCGAAGTAGAACAGCAGCAGTGCCTCGCGCAGGGCTTCGGGCAGCTTGCCGACGAGCCGGCGCAGCTTGTCGAGGCGGTCGTCCTCGGCCGGGGCTTCGCGGGCCGCTGGTTCGAGTTCGATCGCGTCGAGCGAGACCGCATTCTTGTGCCTGGTGCGGATCAGGTCGATGCAAAGGTTCTGGGCGATGCGCAGCAGGTAGCCGGCGAAGGCCGCCTGCGAGGTCAGGCGCGCGAGGCCACGGTAGGCGCGAAGAAAGGTCTCTTGCACGATGTCATCCAGGTCGGAACGGATGCCGAGGCGCGCCACGCAGATCGCCCGCACCCCCTGGGCATGCCGCTCGACGAGCAGACCGAAGGCCTCACGCGACCCGGCAAGGGTCGAGTGGACCAGGGCTTCGTCGCTGGGGTCTGCAGCTTTCTCTGGCACGCGCGCCGATCATGTCGTCGGAGCGGTCCGGACTTCGACATCCGGGCAGGAAAAGTGCGCCCCCCGGTTACCAAGGTGGTTTGCTGGGCCTAGACCTGCAGGCTCCGCGCCTGGATCCCCCGTTGGGCCGGGGCCGGGCTTATCCTGTGGGCGCGATGCACATGCGGCAGATCCTCGTTGCTGCGTTCCTGGTCAGCGCGCCGCTGCTTGCCCACGGCGGTCAGTACGTCGGCCCGCCGATCATCCCGATGGGTCCCGGGGCTCCCGGGATCCCGGGACCGCGCTCCGGTGGTCCGATGACTCCGGGCGGCGGCGCGCCGGCACCGGGCACCCCGAGCGGGGGGGCCGAAGTCGACCTGACCCGCTGGCAGTTCTGGTGGGAGCTGAACAAGCACCCCTACCTGGAACTCAAGAAGGCCGTGCACGGCGACGACGACAGCGTGCCGGTCGGACCGACGGTGGCTCGGAAAGCCAGCCGGCCGGCCCGCACCGACCTGCTGGAGACCGTGGCTGCGCTCGAACGTGCGCTCGAGACCACGAACAACCGCGACACGACGACCGGCTGCCTGATGGCGTTGGCGAAGATCGGCATCGAGGCGAAGACGCCGCTGCTGACGCTCTTCAAGCGGCGCCTGACGGACGCAGATCTCGAGATCCGCGAGACCGCGGCCCTCGCGCTCGGTGTCGCCAACCTGCCCGAAGCAGCGCACTACCTGCAGAGCCTCGTGCGCGACGACGCCGAGGTACTCCGACTCGTCGCAAAGGTCGAGGTCGACGATCGCGTGCGCGCGTTCGCCGCCTACGGCCTCGGACTGCTCGCGTGGCACGACAGTGGCACGACGCTCAAGCAACAGGCATACAGCACGTTCAAGGCGGTCCTCGACGACAAGAACCTGTCGAGCCGCAACGTGAAAGTCGCGGCGATCCAAGGCATCCGGCTGCTGCGCCTCGACCCCGAAGCCTCGCCGCTGCACAAGCGCCTGCTCTGGCAGGTGCTGCAGGGGTTGGACCAGTTCTTTGCGGCCGATCTGGGCCGCAGCGAACAGCAGATCCAGGCGCACGTGCCGACCGCGGTTGCGCTCCTGCTCGGCCGCGGCACCAGCGACGACCACGAGCGCTGGAAGCGGATCCTCGTGCAGGAGCTCACGAAACGGCGCGACCACGCGATCGCGCAGTCCTGCGCCCTGGCGCTGGGCAACCTCGCCGAGCGGCAGGAGAAGAGCGCGGCCGACGCCACGATCGCCAAGGCGCTGCTCGACCAGGTGAAGAACGCCCAGGACCAGCAGACGCGCTACTTCAGCCTGATCGGCCTCGGCCGGATCGGCGGGACCGCGATCCGCACCGAGCTGCTGAAGCTCCTGCCCAGGATCCGGAGCCTCGACCGGCCTTGGGTCGCGATCGCGCTCGGCGTGCTGCAGAACCAGGAGCCCGTGGCCGATCCGACGGTGTCGCGCATGCTGCATTCCGAGCTGCGCAACGAGCGGACGCCCGAACAGCTCTCGGCCTACGCGGTCGCCTGCGGGCTCGCGCGGGCGCAGGAAGCCGCCGCGGACCTGCGGGCCCTGCTGGGCACCTACCGGCGCCATGACGAGACCTGTGCCCTGCTCTGCATCGCCCTCGCCCTGCTCGACGACAAGAAGGCGATTCCGTTGCTGCGTGAGCTGATCAACGACTCGATCCGCCGACCCGAGATCATCCGCGGGGCCGCGATCGCCTACGGGCGGCTTGCCGGGGTCGAAGCGAGCGACTTGCTGCTCGCCCAGCTCGAGCAGAACGACCTGTCGACGATCCGCCTGGCCGGCGTGGCCAAGGCCCTCGAGCTGATCGGCGAGCGGCGCGCCCTCGCGCCGCTGCAGCAGATCCTCGGCAAGTCGACGGTCACGCACCTCGCGCGCGCGTTCTCCGCCGCGGCCCTCGGCGGGATCTGCGACAAGGAGGATCTGCCCTGGAACGTCAAGATCAGCGTCGACATCAACTACCGGGCCGCGGTCGAGACGCTGACGAACGGTCAGAGCGGGATACTCGACATCCTCTGAGCCGGCGGCTCAGGCCTTGCCGCGCAGCTCTTCCGCGAGCGGCGCCGCGTCGAGCACCTTGAGCAGGGCTTCGAGGATCGCCTCGGTGTGCACGCTGACCGAGCGCGGGATGTCGTCGCGGAACAGGAAGTTGTTCGGCAGGCTCTCGATGTTGCCGTCGAAGATCAGGCCGACGACGTGCGCGTTCTTGTCGACGACTGGCGAGCCGGAGTTGCCGCCGATGATGTCGTTCGTGCTCACGAAGTCGAGCGGCTTGCTCATGTCGATCGAGCCCTTGCGGTCGAGCCACTCCTGCGGCAGATCGAAGGGGTGCTTGTTGTCGAACTCGACGTTGCGCGCATACATGCCGTAGAAGGTCGTGCGCCAGGGCGCGAGCGAACCGTTGCAGGGGTAGCCCTTCACCACGCCGTCGGCGAGACGCAACGTGAAGGTCGCGTCGGGCGAGATCTTGGTCCCGTAGACCGCGAACAGCGCCTGCCCGATCCTGGCGCCGAGCACGCCTTCCTCGGCCTGCAGCTTCTGCGCGAGGGCCTGGTTCTTCCCCATGAGCGGCATCACGACCAGGGCCGCCTGCAGCACGCGGTCCTTCTCGGCCTTGAGCGCCTCGAGGTTGCCCCCGGCAAGCTCTTCGACGAGCTTGTCGTCGTAGAGCCGGCTCTTCAGGATGCTCTCGACCGCGACCTTCGGCTCCTCGCCCGCGAGCAGCACCGAGAGGAACGGATCGTCCTTGCCCAGGTGCTCCTGCGCACGGACCAGCGTGTCGGTCAGCAACTCGACGCCGAGCGCGGAGCGCGGCGGCAGTGACCGCTGGGCGGCCTGCATCGCCGCGCTCTTCGCCCGCGAATCCTTGCTCGAGACCGCGGCGACCAGCGCCAGCGCCCGGTTCAGCAGCGAGCTGTTGCCTGCCGTCTGGAACACGGTCTTGGGCTGCAGTTCGCGGCGCTGCGCCGCGATCTCCGCGAGGCGGTCCCAGACGTCGCCGTACTGGGCCTTGAGCGCCGGATCAGCGTCGATCTTGGCGCGGAACGCGGCTTCGGCCTTGGCCTTGATGCCCATCAGCTGCGGGTCGCGCAGGCCGGTCATGAAGCCGCGGAACGCCTTCTGCGAGTTCTCCTGCCCCAGGACCTGCGTGCGCAGCTGCTGCTCGAGCTTCGGGTCCTTGGCCATGTGCTTCTTGTAGATCTCGATCTGGTTGTCGAGTTCCTGCAGGCGGATCGGGTACTGCACGTCGCGCATGTACTCGAGCTGCGCGAGGGTCTTGAGGCGGTTGGTCTGGCCGGGGTTGCCGGTCACGAACACGAGATCGCCCTCCTTCAGACCGCCTGCCGACCACTTGAAGTAGTGGTCCTTGGTGTCCGCCGGCTTGCCGTCGACGTAGACCCGCACGAACGAGAAGTCGAGGCAGTAGCGCGGATACACGAAATTGTCCGGATCGCCGCCGAAGTGCGCCGACTGCAGAGCCGGCGCGCAGACGAGCCGCACGTCGTCGTAGCGCTGGTAGCTGTAGAGCTGGAACTGGGCGCCGTTGAAGAGCGTGACGATCTGGTGCTCGTGCGCGGAGTCCTTCGCCTTCGCGTCCTCGAGCACGCGCTGGTGGTTCTTCTGCCGCGTGCGCGCGACCGTCGCCGTGTCGGTGCCCTCCTGCACGCCGTCGTTGATCTCGCTGGTCACGTCCTTCATCGCCACGAGCTGCTGCAACACGCACTCGGGCAGGCGGACCTCGTCGGCAGGCGTCTTGGCGTAGTAGCCGGACTTCACCCAGTCCTGGTCCTTCGGGGAGACACCGGCGACGAAGCCGCGCACGCAGTGGTGGTTGGTCATCACCAGACCCTTGGGCGACACGAACGAGGCCGAGCAGCCGCTGGCCATGCGCAGCGAGGCGAGGCGGACCTTGTCGAGCCATTCGGGCGTGGCCTCGAAGCCGTAGGTCTTCTTCAGGTGCTCGAGGGGTGCGTTCTCGAACGTCCACATCCTGCCGAGCTCGAAGTTCTCCTGAGCGGGCAGCGAGAGCGCGCACGCGAGGGCGAGCGCGAACAACGATCCATGCTTTCTCATGCCGGTGGGTGGGTCTGGGTCGAGGAAAAGGGCGAGCAGGATAACCGCAGTGAAGTACCGCGTACGAAACTACGGGGATTCCTGCCCCACCGTTTGGCCGGAGCCGGCAAGTTGCTAGGCGAGGAGTCCCGTGACGACCCGTCCGGAAACGTCCGTCAACCGGAAGTCCCGCCCCTGGAACTTGAACGTCAGCTTCTCGTGATCGAGTCCGAGCAGGTGCAGCACGGTCGCCTGCAGATCGTGCACGTGCACTGCGCCCGCGACCGGGGCGTAACCTAGCTCGTCGGTCTGGCCGTGGTCGATCCCAGGCTTGATGCCCCCGCCGCTGAGCCAGAACGTGCCCGCCTCGACATGGTGGTTGCGGCCGACGGTCTCGCGCGGCTCGCCGATCGGGGTGCGCCCGAACTCGCCGCCCCAGATCACGAGCGTGTCGTCGAGCAGACCACGCGCCGCGAGGTCGGTCACGAGCGCGCTGCAGGCCTGGTCGACCTCGCGCACGACCTGATCGAAGTCGGTCGTCAGGTTCTCACGCGGCCCGCCATGGCTGTCCCAGTTGGCGTGATAGAGCTGCACGAAGCGCACGCCGCGCTCGGCGAGCCGGCGCGCGAGCAGGCAGTTGCGCGCGAACGAGGGCTTGTCGCCGTCGATGCCGTAGAGCGCGAGCGTGGCCGCGGATTCCTTGGCGAGATCGGTCAGATCCGGAGCCGCGAGCTGCATGCGCGCCGCCATCTCGTAGGCGGCGATGCGCGTCGCGATCTCCGGATCGCCGGTCAGCGCGAGGCGTTCGCGGTTCATCGCGACGATCGTCTCGATCGCGCGCTGCTGCTCGGCGGCGCCGATGCCGGCCGGAGTCGCGAGGTTCAGGATCGGGTCCTTCGCCGCCCGGAAGGGCACGCCCTGCAACCGCGTCGGCAGGAATCCGCTCGACCAGTTCTGCGCGCCGCCGCGTGGACCGCGCACGCCCGACTGCAACACGACGAAGCCCGGCAGATCCTGGGACTCGCTGCCTAGCGCATGCAGCACCCACGAGCCCATGCTCGGCCTCCCGTAGCGGAAGAAGCCCGTGTTCAGCATCGCCTTCGCCGGCGCGTGGTTCGGCACGTCGGTCTGCTGCGTGCGCACGATCGCGAGCCGGTCGACGATCTTCGCGGTGTGCGGCAGCAGCTCCGAGACCCAGGTGCCGCGCGTGCCGTGCCGCGCGAACTTGCGCGTCGTGCCGAGCAGGCTCAGCTTCTTCTTGAAGTAGCTGTCCATGAACGCGAAGCGCTTGCCGGCGAGCAGCGACTCCGGCACCGGCTCGCCATGGCGCGCCTGCAGCACCGGCTTCCAGTCGAAGAGCTCGAGCTGGCTCGGGCCACCGGCCATGAACAGGAAGATCACGCGCTTGCAGCGCCCGCGCGCCGGCAGCCGCTGACCGAGCGAACCGAGGGCCATCGCGCCGAGCCCGAAGGCACATTGCGACAGGAACCAGCGCCTGGTCTCGGTGAGATCCACGTTCATTCCCGCGTCACGAACTCGTCGATGTTGAGCAGCGTGCGCGCGACCAGCAGCCAGTCGCGTCCGCCGAGCAGTTCGCGTTCGCGCGCACTCGGTGTGCGCGCGAGGCAGATCGCGAAGCCCAGGTCGAGTCTCTGCGCGTCGCTGCCGGGCGCCTGCGCGAGCCGCGCGGCGAGTGCCCCGGCGGCTTCGACGCAGGCCTCGTCGTTGAGCAGCGTCAGCGCCTGCAGCGGCGTGTTCGAGATCAACCGCTTGGTGCAGCTCTCGACCGCACTCGGCGCATCGAAGACCGTGAGCGACGGGTGCGGCGTGCTGCGCCAGATCGCGGTGTAGAGTCCGCGCCGGTAGCGGTCCTTGCCCTGGCTGGCCGGCCACTTGCGCTCGATCTGTCCGAGCGAGGTCACGCCCGCGGGGATCGGGGGATACACGCTCTTGCCGCCGACATCGGGCACGAGCAACCCGGAAGCCAGCAGCGAGATGTCCCGTACGATCTCTGCCTCGATCCGGATGCGCGCCTGCCGCCACGGCGCACGCCGCTCCGGATCGCACTCGGCAGCCTGCCGGTACGCAGCCGACGTCGCGATCAGCCGGTGCATCGCCTTGTTGCTCCAACCGCAGCGCACGAACTCGGTCGCCAACCAGTCGAGGAGTTCGCACGCCGCCGGAGCCGCGCCCTGCGTGCCGAAGTCGTTCTCGGTCGCGACCAGGCCCGTGCCGAAGCAACGCTGCCAGAGGCGGTTCATCTGCACGCGCGCGGTCAGCGGGTTCGCGGCCGACACGAGCCAGCGCGCCAGGTCGAGGCGGGTCGCACGGCCGCCCGCCGGGAGCGTGCCGAGGACGTCGGGCAGCCCCGGGGTCACGACCACGCCGAGGCGCGTGAAGTCGCCCTTCTCGTGGATGCGCGTCTCGCGCGGTTGTGCGCGCGGCCGCAGTTGCAGCACCTTCTCCTTCTGCTTCGCGTTGACGACCTCGTCGTGCTCGTCGGCGTCGTTCCAGAACGCGAACATCCGGTAGTAGTCGCGTTGTGTCAGCGGGTCGTACTTGTGGTCGTGGCACTGCGCGCACGCAAGCGTCACCCCGAGCCAGACGCTCGCGGTCGTGTTGACACGGTCCTTGATCGCCTCGTTGCGGAACTCCTCGACGTCGACCCCGCCCTCTTCGTTCTTCATCGTGTTGCGATGAAAACCGGTCGCGAGCCGCTGGCTCGCGGTCGCCGCGGGCAGCAGGTCGCCGGCGAGCTGTTCGATCGTGAACTGATCGAAGGGCATGTCGCGGTTCAGCGCGTCGATCACCCAGTCGCGCCAGCGCCAGTGCGAGCGCGGGGCATCGATCGCATAGCCGTCGGAATCCGCATAGCGCGCGCCGTCGAGCCAGTGCTTGGCCTGCCGCTCGCCATAGTGCGGGGAAGCCAGCAGGCGGTCGACCATCCGCTCATAGGCGTCGGGCGCCGGGTCGGCGACGAAGGCCGCGGTTTCCTCCGGCGTCGGCAGCAGCCCGATCAGGTCGAGCGTGACGCGGCGCAGCAGCGTGCGCCGATCCGCCTCGGGCGAGGGCTTGCCGCCGTTCGCCTGCAGCACGAAGGCGTCGATCGGGTTCCTGACCCAACCCTCGGGCTCCGCCGCCGGCGGCTCCGGCCGCACCGGTGGCACGAAGGCCCAGTGCGGCGCGACCTCACGGGCCGCGGCGCCGACCCCGTCCGGCCAGTCCGCACCCTGGTCGATCCAGCGGCCGATCGTCGCGATCTGCTCGGCACTCAGCGGTTCGCGTTCGAGCGGCATCCGCTTCTTGCCGTCACTGCCGGTGATGCGCACGTAGAGCCGGCTCTGCTTCGCGTCGCCGGGGACGAGCGCCGGGCCCGACTTGCCGCCGCGCAGCGCGGTCGCCCTGGCGTCGAGGCGCAGGCGCGCCTTCTGCTTCTCCGGGCCGTGGCACTTGCTGCAGGCCTGCTCCAGCAGCGGAAACACCTCACGCGCGAAGTCGACCTTCGGCTCCTGGGCCGTCAGGGTCGCCGCGAGCAGCAGGGAAACGAGCTGGCGCATGGGGCGCGCAGCGTACCACGATCCTCAGAAATCGACCGCCACGGTCAACACGAAGAACGCATCG
The DNA here is from genome assembly GCA_964607495.1 of uncultured candidatus Brocadiaceae bacterium. GTDB lineage: Bacteria > Planctomycetota > UBA1135 > UBA1135 > UBA2386 > CAZSKV01. Next base: position 2,240 of record CAZSKV010000536.1, on the reverse strand, counting down.
TCGCTGCCGGGCTCGAAGGCATAGCCCGTGAACGACCACGGACCGCGCGAAACCCCCAGCAACAAGCCGAGTTCGAGCGTGCGCTCGGTGCGGTAGAGGCGGGTCCGCTGGGCGACGGCGCCGACGCGCAGCCACTCCGTGGGGGCGCCGCTGAGCTCCGACCAGGAGTAGAAGAAGTTGTCGTGGTGGTCCTCGGTGCTGATCACGTACTCGGATTCGGTGAAGAGCTCGAACTCGCGGTAGCCGAGGGTTGCGCGCCAGGCCGGGGCGACGCCCTGGACCTCGCCGGCCACGACCCCGGCCATCGCCGTCAGGTCGAAGCGCACGTCGTCACCGGTGCCGAAGTTCCAGCCGGCGAAGAGCGAGCCCGTGTCGTCCGCCTCGTAGTTGTAGCGACCCTCGAGGTGCAGCGCCTTGCGGTCGGCCATCACGATCGGAACCGTGTAGTCCCGTTGCCCCGGCAGGGCGTAGTAGCTGGCCGAAGCCGAGCCGGTCCATTCCCTGGCCGGCTGCGACTCCTGCTGCGTGCGGCCCGACGGAGTGCGGCAGGCTGTGAGGAGCAGCGGGAGAAGCAGCCAGTGGCGGACTTGCGTGTTCATCGTACGACTCCTGCAGCGAACAGGGCGTCCCTGCTGCGCAGCCCGCGCCAGCCCTCGCGCAGCACGACGTGCCCGATCGGCGCGCGCAGGCTCGTGCCGGGTCCGCACCCGATCAGCAGATCCGGCTGGAACTCGCGGATCGCGCCGCGCACGCAGGCGCTGAAGTCGAAGGTCTCGACGACCTGCAGCGTGGCGGTGTAGCGCAGCACTTCGCGCGGGTCGGCCGACCACGGCGAGTGCATCCGGCCGAAACCGTCGATCAGGGGGATCTCGGGCTGGCGCACGGGCAGTTGCATGACCCGGGGCAGTGCCTGCTCCGCGGTCTCGTTGCAGAGCACGGTGTGGAACGGCCCATGACCCGCGAGGCGGAACGGGAACTCGCGCTCGCCGACCTTGCGCTTGGGCAGGATGCGCAACAGCGCCTCGATCCCCGCCACGGTGCCGGCCAGGACCTCGTGGCCGCCGAGACGGATCGAGCGCGCCGCGAAGTGCTCGGCGTTGACCGCCGCGAGTGCGGCCTCGATCGCCTGCTGGGCCGCGGCTTCCGGCAGCCAGTCGGCGTCCACCGCGGTCGTCAGCACCTGGCCGCCAGGTACCATCGCCTGCAGCTCGGCCATCGTGCGCACGAGCTGCCAGCCGTCGTAGGGGCTCAGCACGCCTGCGACCGCGAGGGCCGTGTACCAGCCCAGCGAGTTGCCGGCGACGCCGACGATCCTGTGCGTCGTGCGCAGCTGCTCGTAGCTCGCGAGGGTTGCGAAGTAGATCAGTCCGGCGGCATGGATGCCGGCCAGGTGCAGCCCCGGCTTGAAGCTCTCCATCGCGTCGAGCGCGGCGATCGCCGGCAGGCCGGCGGCGACGCGCTCGGCGTCCGCACGCGCCAAGGCCTCCGCGACCGGCCCCGGGCGCAGCATCTTGCGCAGCGAGCCGAGCTCCTCGCGGCCGTAGGAGCCGCGCCCCGGGCAGAACACGAACGCGCGCGCGCTCATGGTCCCGGCACCGCGGCAAGGGCCTGTGCCGCGGCCACGATGTCCTCGGTCTGCACGAGCACGAGGTCCGCGGCGGGGCCGAGCGGGATGTAGGTGTCCGCGCCGGCGATCCGACGCAGCACGAGGCCAGGCTCGACCGCGAGCTCGGCGATGATCGACGCCGAGGGGCCGCCCATCGTCCTGCGGCACTCGTCGACGACCAGCACGCGCTTGCAGGCGCGCGCATGCTCACGGATCTCGTCCAGCGGCAGCGGCGCGAGCCAGCGCAGGTCGAGCACGCGCGCATGGATGCCCTGCGCGCGCAACCGCTTCTGCGCCTGCAGGCTCATCAGCAGACCATTGCCGTAACTCACGAGCAGCATCTGATCCGCGGCCGTGGCCCCGTGCACGCGCGCTGCGCCGAGCGGGACGCTGGACTCCGGCGGCGGATAGGCGCAGAGCCACAGTCCGTCGCCCTTCTCGTGCAGGTCCTTGGTCATGTAGAGCGCGATCGGTTCGACGAAGAGGCACACCATGCCGTGCTCCCACGCCGCCGCCGCGCAGGTGCGCAGCATGCCGACCGCGTCGTCGGCGCGGGCCGGCACCGCGATCACGAGGCCTGGGATCTCGAGCAGGGCGCCGAGGCTGTTGTCGTTGTGGAAGTGCCCGCCGAAGC
>CAZSKV010000535.1:0-2071 GCA_964607495.1 uncultured candidatus Brocadiaceae bacterium | reverse complement strand
TGCGGGTGCGACTCGCGCAGCCCCGCCGAGGTCACGCGCACGAAGCGTGCGTGCTCTTGCAGTTCGGCGATGGTCTTGACCCCGACGTAGCCCATGCCCGAGCGCAGCCCGCCGACCAGCTGGTAGAGGAAGTCGGCGAGCTGGCCCTTGGTCGGCACGATGTCCTCGACGCCCTCGGGCACGAACTTGCCGCGCTCCTTGGTGCCGCCCTGCGCGTAGCGGTCGGCCGAGCCCTGCTCCATCGCCCCGAGCGATCCCATGCCGCGGATCGCCTTGAACGTGCGGCCGCGGAACAGGATCACCTCACCGGGCGACTCCTCGAGGCCGGCCAGCATGCTGCCGAGCATCACCGAGGCTGCGCCCGCGGCCAGGGCCTTGACCACGTCGCCCGAGGACTTGATGCCGCCGTCGGCGATGATCGGCACGCCGAAGGGCTGGCTGGCCGCGGCGCAGTTCATCACCGCGCTCAGCTGCGGCACGCCGACGCCGGTCACGACCCGCGTCGTGCAGATCGAGCCCGGGCCGATCCCGACCTTGACGCCGTCGGCGCCGGCCTCACAGAGCGCGCGCGTTCCTTCGGCGGTCGCGACGTTGCCGGCCACCACCGGCACGCCGTGCGCCTGCTTGATCGCGCGCACGGTGTCGATCACGTTCTTGCTGTGGCCGTGCGCAGTGTCGACGACCACCACGTCGCAGCCGGCCTTGACCAGCGACGCGACGCGTTCGGGATCGCGCACGCCGACGGCGGCGCCGACCACGAGCCGGCCGCGCGGGTCCTTCGCAGCCAGCGGGAACTCGTCGTTCAGCCGGATGTCCTTGATCGTGATCAGCCCCTTGAGCACGCCCTCGCGGTCGACCAGCAGCAGCTTCTCGACCTTGCGCTTGTGCAGGATGGCCTTCGCCTGTTCGAGCGTCGTGCCAGGGGCCGCGGTCGCGAGGTTCTCCTTGGTCATGACCTCGGCGACGCGTGTGTCACGGCTCTCGACGAAGCGCAGGTCGCGGCTGGTCAGGATCCCGAGCACTCGCATCCGCTCGTCGACGACCGGCAGGCCGGAGATCTTGTGGTTCTTCATCAGGTCCTTGGCCTCGCCGACCGAGGCCGACGGCGCCAGGGTCACGGGGTCGAGGATCACGCCGTTGGCGCTGCGCTTGACCTTGTCGACCTCGCGCACCTGCGCCTCGATCGACAGGTTCTTGTGGATCACGCCGATCCCACCCTGCAACGCGAGCGCGATCGCGAGTCGCGCTTCGGTGACCGTGTCCATCGCGGCACTGGCCACCGGCACGTGCAGCACGACGCCGCGGCAGAACACACTCTGGGTCGAGACGTCCCGCGGCAGCGCAGATGCCATGCGCGGCAGCAAGAGGACGTCGTCGTAGGTGAGGCCTTCGCCGACGATCTTGTCCAAAAGGGCTTTCTCCGGGTGAGAAAGCCGCAGGTTTATAGAGGACGGCCGCGGCGGCCACAAGCCATCGGCGCGCGCGCTCAGAGGCGCGCGAAGCGCGCGTGCTGCGGATCGGGCTCGCCGAGCAGCCGGATCGCGCCGCGGTTGGCGCTCAGGTGGCGCAGGATCGGCCACACGTCGGCCGGGTCGGCAGCGAGCCGGTCGGCGAGCTCCTCGCAGCTCTGCGGCGTCGCGCCGAGGGCGGCGAGCACGCGGCCCTGCAGCCCCAGGACCTCCTTGGCCGCCTGCTTGCCGGCCTCGACGCCGGGTTGATGGTAGGCGTTCACGTCGATCAGCTCGGCATAGAGCCCGACGGCGCGCTCGAAGAGCGCCAGCAGCGCGCCGAGGGAGCGCTCGTCGAGCCGCTCGAGGCTGATCGTCGCCGAGGTGCGGCCCTTGGCGAACAGCGCCTTGCGGGTGCCCTGCCAGTAGCCATCGAGGTAGTCGCCCGCGGTCACCCCGGGTTCGACCTCCAGGTGCCCGCCGGCGCGGTCGACCAGCACGCGCACGAACACCGTGAAGAAGTTGTGCACGCCGTCACGCAGCTGCTGCACGTAGGCATGCTGGTCGGTCGAGCCCTTGTTGCCGTAGACCGCGAGGCCCTGGTGCACGCTTCGGCCCTGGCG
>CAZSKV010000534.1:0-7384 GCA_964607495.1 uncultured candidatus Brocadiaceae bacterium | reverse complement strand
GGTAGCGCGCTCTGCGCCTCCTCGTGGCCGGCGGCGTACTGGATGCGGAACGCGCCGACCTCGGTGGTCACGAAGTCCCGCTCGATCCTGGCCTCGCGCTCGAGGCGCTGCGCGACCGCCGCGAAGTCCCGGCGCCCCGGGGCCTGGTCGGCCGCGCGCCGCACGAGCCGGCTCGCGCGCTCGCGGTCGTCGTCCGCGGCGGCGATCACCCCCGAGAGGGCGAGACCGGTCGCGTGCTCGGGTTCGAGCGCGAGCAACTGGTCGAGGTAGCGGCGCGCCTCGTCGCGCCGTCCCTGCTGGAACCGGATCTTGGCCAGGCACTCGAGGATCGGCGGCTGCTGCGGCCAGAGCTTGTCGGCCTGCTGGAAGTAGCGGGCGGCGAGTTCCGTGTCGCGCTTGCTGAACGCGGCAGCACCGAGATGCGTGAGGCTCCCGGCCAGGGCCCGCTCGAGGCGCACGTCGCCCGGCTGGCGCGCGAGCGCCTGTTGCCAGGCGACCACGGCCTCGCCGTGCCGGCCGGCCCGCTGCGCTGCCTGCGCCTTGGTCACGATCTCGGCCAAGGACTCGGTCTGCGCCGCGAGCGCCACCGCGAGGACCAGCGCCACCGGCCAGTGCATCTCCCCCTGATCGGCAGCCGGCGCGCGCGTGGTCGCGACGCCCCGGCGCCAGCGGGCGATGGACACTCAAGCCCGGGCTCGTAGAACCCGGAGCCCCACCCCCTGCGCGCATGTTGGACCAGGCCCTGCACCAGCACTTCGGCTTCGCCGCGTTCCGCGGCGTACAGCGTGAGGTCATCACGCGCACCCTCGCCGGGGCGTCCTCGCTCGTGATCCTGCCGACCGGAGAGGGCAAGTCCTTGTGCTATCAGCTGCCGGCCCTGCTGCTGCCGGGCACGACGCTGGTCGTGTCGCCGCTGATCGCGTTGATGGAGGACCAGGTGCAGGCGCTGCGCTCGCGTGGGATCGCGGCAACCTGCTTGCACAGCCAGCTGGTGCGCGAGGAGCGCGAGCGCCGGTTGCAGGGACTCGTGCGCGGTCAGTGGAAGCTGTGCTACGTGACGCCCGAACGGTTCCGCGTGCCCGGGTTCCGTGCCGAGCTCGCCAAGGTCGCGATCTCCCTGCTGGCGATCGACGAGGCCCACTGCCTGTCGCAATGGGGCCACGACTTCCGGCCCGACTACGGGCAGCTCGGCGAGGTCCGGCGTGGCCTCGGCGATCCGCCGACCCTCGCGTTGACGGCGACCGCGACACCGCAGGTGCAGGCCGACATCCTGCGGGTGCTCCGGCTCCAGGACGCACGCACGTTCCACACCGGCATCGAGCGCAAGAACCTCTACCTCGAAGTGCATGCCGTGCACTCGCGCGAGGACAAGCTCGCGCGCCTGCACGAGATCCTCGCGGCGACCGGAGGTCCCGGCATCGTCTACTTCGCGCTGATCCAGGAGCTGTTGCGGGTCGAGGAACTGCTGCAGCGCCAGGGCCTGCACCCGCTCGTCTACCATGGCGACCTCTCGGCGAGCGAACGCAAGGAACAGCAGGCACGGTTCCTCGCGTCCGCGGACACGCTGATCCTCGCGACCAACGCCTTCGGCCTCGGCGTCGACAAGCCCGACATCCGCTGCATCGTCCACTGGCAGATCCCGCGCACGCTCGAGGCCTACTACCAGGAGATCGGCCGGGCCGGGCGCGACGGCAAGGGCGCGCTCTGCGACCTGCTCTACCTCGAGGAGGACATCGCGATCCAGCGCGACTTCTGCGAGTGGGCCAATCCCGGCCGCGAACTCCTGCGCGGGGTCGTGCAGCAGCTCGCGAGCGCCGGCGAGCGCCTGCAGACGCTCGACCTCGAGACGCTCAAGGCCCTGTTCCTGGTCAAGCAGCGCCGCGACGGCCGGGTCGACACCTGCTTGCGGCTGCTGCGCACCGCGGGCTGCTGCAGCGGCGAGCTCGGCCGTGACTTCGCGTGGCTGCGCACCCCGAGCGAAGAGGAGCTCGCTGCCTGGACCCCCGAGGGCAAGCGCGAGCGCGACCTGACGGGTCTGCTGGCGATGGTCCGCTACGCGCAGGCCACCGGCTGCCGGAAACAAGTCGTGCACGCCTATTTCGGCGGCGCCACGCCGCCGAACTGTGGCGCGTGCTCGTTCTGCGTCCCGGAGGCCGAGTGGTTGACGCAGCACCTTCCGGAAGCAGCACGCCGCGCGATCGTGGCGCCGGCGGCGCCCGCGGACGGCGAGGTGCGGCGCGGCGACTGGATCGAGGTCGATGGTCTGGGTCTCTGCACGGTGTTGCGGGTGCACCGGGAGGCCCGCAGGACCCGGATCGAGGTGCAGACGCACGGGAGCCTCGAGACCGTCGTGTTCACGGCGGACCAGCGGCGCTGGCGGCGCGTGCGGTAGGCAGCCGGGAGGAGGGCGGCAGGAAGCGGGCAGGAAGCCGAGGAGAGAAGAAGGAAAGGGGAGCAGGACGCTGAGCGTTCTTCCCATGAGCCGGTTCACGGCTCGTTCGCTCTTCCTCATCGCCGGGGCCATGTCGAAGCCTTGCGCGAGGGTGCGGGTTGCTCCCGGTCCGTGAGCACCCGCAGGGCCCTCGCGCGGCACGGGAATCGATACGCTCCGCTCCAAGGTCATGATCACACGCTCCTGCCTGTTCGTCCTGCCGATCCTGCTGCTTCCGGTCCGCGCGCAGAACTACGTGCGCGTGCGTGACAACGTGCTCGAGCAGCGCGGTCCGGCCGGACCCGGACGCGCGGGACCGAACTCGGTGAAGCCGGCGCACTGCGGCACCCTGGTCACGGCCTACGACGGCCAGACGATCCTGAACGGCGGCGGCGCGACGCTGATCACCAACGCGTTCATGAACCCGGCCTGCGTGAATCGCAAGGGCGTGCTCGCGTTCTACGGCGAAGCGACCGGCGCCCGCAACCAGGGCATCTTCGTCGCCGACGGCACCGGCGTGCGCGCGATCGTGATGGGCTGCGGTCAGGGCGGCGGCTCGGGCCAGCACGGCACCTGCGGCGACCCCTCGCCGGTCGGCGGCACCTTCGCGGGGTTCTTCAGCAGCACGGTGTTCGCGCCACCGATCAACGACGACGGCGACGTGCTCTTCCTCGCCGACATCAAGAACGGCACCACCACGCGCGGCCTCTTCCTCTACCTCGCGGGCAGCCAGACGATCGTCAAGGTCGCCGCCGTCGGCGATCCCTCGCCGCTCGGCGGGGTGTTCACCGCGCTCGGCCCCGGCTCGCTCGACCGGGACCGGCAGGTGCTGTTCCTCGCGCGCAGCACCAACAGCAACAAGTACCTCGCCGACATCTTCCGCTGGAAGTCGGGTACGGTGAGCCGGTTCTGCGTGGTCGGCGATCCCGCACCCGGCGGGGCCACGGTCGGGATGCTCGGCACCGAGAGCTTCGGCTTCGTCGACGGCACGACGGTGTTCGCCGGTCCGGTGCCCTCGATCAACGACTGCGGACAGGTCGCGTTCCGGATCATCACGACCGGCGGCACGGTGAATGTCGGCGTCGCGGTGCGCACCAACGGCACCGACGTCTGGTACCTGGACGACACGATGACGACGCCGGTCGGCGGCACCTACTTCGACTTCCAGGGCGCGGTGATCAACGGCAGCGGCCAGATCGCGGTGTTCGCCGAGTACATGCAGGGCAGCAACCCGACCGGGGGCTGGTTCGTCGGCCGCCCCGGCAGCTGGCGCGCGGCGTTGTGCTTCAACGATCCGGTCGACGGCGGGCTGTGCATCGTGCTCGGCTTCTCGCGCGCGCCGATGACGCCACTCAGCGACAGCGGCGACCTCGTCGTCTGGTGCGACCTCGACCCCAACCAGACCAAGGGCCGTCTGCTGCTGAGCGCGGCCGACGGCTCGCGCACGGTGCTCGCACGCCAGGGCGACCCCATCGGCACCGGCGACCACTACGGCGTGATCGACGGCTGGCCGTCGATGGACAGCTCCGGCCGCGTGTCGATCTCGACTGGCGGCACGGGCGGCAGCTGGAACAGCGCCCACCTGACCGGCTTGCTCTGCGGCCCGGGAGTCGCGAGCAACCCGTGCCGGTCGCCGGGTGACACCCTGCAGATCGATGACTTCGGCCCCGCGGGCGCGAGCTTCGTGCTGTTCTTCTCGACGGCGATGCAGAGCGTGTCCCTGCCTCCCTATGGGACGCTGCTGATCGGTCCGGTGCCGATCCTGGCGCTGACCGGGGTCGTCGCCTACCCGGGGCTCGCGGGGCCGCACACGCAGCCCCTGCCGATCCCCAACAACCCGGCGCTGCGCGGCGTCTCGCTGCACTTCCAGAGCCTGGTGCTGCTGCCCTCGAGCTTCCAGCTGACCAACCGCGCGACGTCCCTGCTGCGCTGAAGCGACGCGGCAGGCGCCCCGTCAGCCCGTCCCGGCGTCTCCCCCAGAGAGCCGGATGCCGGGGCACAGGCGCAGTGCCTGCGCGAGCGCCGCAGGATCGCGGCGCAGTTCGTCCCAGTACGGCCACGTGCGGCAGCGCGCCGGCCGCGCCGGATGGACGGCGCAGCTCGTGACCGCCCCCTCCTCGAGGAACACGCAGCGCGACCCCAGCCCCTGCTTCAGGCGGTCGCCATCGACGTAGCGCGCGCGGCACGCGGCTTCGCTGAGGCCGAGGTGCGCGGCGATCGCGCGCACCTCGGCCGCGTCGACGCGCACGATCCCCTCGGGGCGCGCGCAACAGTTGCCCGAGCGCTGACAGCGGAAACTGAACGGCCACTCGCTCATTGCCAGCGGATGCGCCGCTTCTTCCGGGGGTCGGGATCGTCCGGCGGCTGGTCTGCCTCGGTCGCCCACCGGGCCAGACAGGCCTCGATCTCCGCGACCAGCTCCTCGGGGCTCTGGAAGCGGATCTCCTTCTCCTTGGCCATCATCTTCTCGATCAACCAGTGCACCTGCGGCGCGAGGCCGAGCGCGCGGATGCGCTCGCCGGACAGCGACTCGAGCACCTGCTTGCGCAGGACCTCCTCGCTGCTGCCGCCCTCGAAGGGCAGCGAGCCGGTCACCAGGTGGTAGAGGGTCGCGCCGAGCGCATAGATGTCGGCCCGCACGTCGAGACCCGCCTGGCCGCGGGCCTGCTCGGGGGCGATGTAGTGCACGGTGCCCGCGGTCGTGTCGCTGCCCGCGTCGCTGCCCTGGATCGCGAACCCGAGATCGATCAGGACCGCGCGCCCTTCGGGGGTCCGCATCACGTTGCCCGGCTTGACGTCGCGGTGGACCAGACCCTTGGCGTGCAGCGCGACCAGCGCCCGGCCGATCTGGGCCACGACCCGCAGCGCCTCCCGCTGCTCGAGCCGGCCCTGCCGGGCCAGCGTGTCCTGCAGGCACTCGCCCGCGATCAGCTCCATCGCGCAGAACACCGTCTCGCCTTCGCGCGCGACGCGCAATCCGCGCACGATGTGCGGTGACTCGATCTGGGTCAGGGCCTGCGCCTCGCGGACGAACTTCTCGACAGCCGACTTTTCCCGGGCCAGCTCCGGCTTCAGCACCTTGAGCGCCACCATCCCGCCCGTCTGGCGGTCGCGGGCGGCGAACACACGGGCCGTGGCCCCCTCGCCGAGCTGCTGTTCGAGCACGTAGCGGGTCAGCTGCGGCCGCGTGCCGGCATCCGTGCGACGCCACTGCTCGATCTGGGCCGCGGTCGCCGCGCCGGCTTCGACCAGCCGGGCGAACGGATCGCCACCGGCGGCGAGCGCGCGCTTCACCGTCTCGGCCGGGACGAGGCCGCGGTGCACGAGCAACGCCAGCAACTTCATCGCGTCCGCAGCTCCGGTCACGCCTGCTCCCGCTGCGGATCGACAACGTCGACTAAGGTCTCTCGCACGCGCGTCCGAAGATGGGAACGTGTTCGCGACGCCACCGGACCACGGGAGACGTGTGTGAAGTCATCCGAGAACAATGTCGTCATCAAGTACTTCGATCTCGTCGACGAGTTCATCAAGGTTCGGTCGTGCTCGGAGGAACTGCTGCAGGACCTGCAGCGGCAGCCCCTGACGAACAAGGCATCTTATAGACGCCGCGTCGTCGAGGTCTGCATCCCCGACTACCAGCAGGAGATCCTGCCGGCGATCAAGAAGCTGGACGAGGAGTACGAGCTCGACATCGTCGAGGAGCTGCTCTACCAGATCTGCATCGACGTGAACCCGTCGTTGGAGATCCACCAGGTGTCGCTGCCGAACCCGGGCGCAGCGGCCGACGCCGATCTGCTGCCGCGGCCACAGGCGGCCGAACGGCAGCAGATGTTCAAGAAGGTGCTGCACCTGGAGCGCGCGCCCCGCGCCCAGGTCGTCGGGCAGGACGAGGCCGTGACCTCGCTCGTGCGCGCGGTCAAGAAGGCCGCGGTCGGCCTCAAGCGGCCCGGCACGCCGATCGGCACCTTCCTGCTGGTGGGCCGCACGGGCACCGGCAAGACCGAGCTCGCGAAGGCCCTCGCGCGCACGCTCTTCGACGACGCCGGGCGGCTGATCCGCGTCGACTGCTCCGAGTACGCGCTCCCCCACGAGTACGCGAAGCTGATCGGCTCGCCGCCGGGCTACATCGGGCACTCCGAGGGCGGCTTCCTGACCGAGGCGGTCAAGAAGAAGAAGAGCTGCATCGTCCTCTTCGACGAGATCGAGAAGGCGCACTCCAAGGTGCACAACCTGCTGCTGCAGTTGCTCGACGAGGGGATCCTGACCGACAGCAAGGGACAGATCGTCTCGTTCAGCAAGACGATCGTGATCATGACCAGCAACCTCGGCATCGAGAAGATCGACTCGATCCGCTCGCGCATGGGGTTCCTGAAGTCGCAGCAGCGCAGCCTCGAGGGCATCGACCACAAGGAGGTCACCATCGAGGCGCTCAAGGAGAGCTTCCGCCCCGAGTTCGTGAACCGGATCGACGAGGTCGTGGTGTTCAACCCGCTCGACCATCGGGTCTGCTCGCGCATCGCCCAGCGCATGCTCAAGGAGATCTCCGACCTGCTCGCGAAGAACGGGATCCGCGTCGACTACTCACCGAGCGTCAAGACGCTGCTGGCCAAGGAGGGCTTCTCCGAGGAGTACGGCGCGCGCGAGCTCAAGCGGCTGATCAAGCGCAAGATCGAGGATCCGCTGACCGAGATGATCCTCGCGCAGTCGCTCGGCCAGGGTTCGCGGCTGCACGTGCGCATCCGCAGCGGCGAGCCGCAGATCGACGTCACGACCCACATGGCGGGGGCGCTCGAGCCGGTGGCCTGACAGGGCGTGCGGTTCAACTGCGGGGCAGGTCCCCGCCGATAGTCCCTGCACCCCGATGTCGAACGGCAGGGAGGAACGCCACCAACGCAACGGCGGCAGCGACCGTACGGCGCTGCTCTGCGTCGGCGGGGCCCTGGGCGCCGGACT